>CASDPM010000137.1 GCA_949282465.1 uncultured Bacillota bacterium | reverse complement strand
TCTTTAAAAAGTTTAAAATAAGTGTTTTTGCAACAAATTCGCCCTATTTTTGCTTAAAATCGGGCTTTTTTAAAGCACTACAAGATATTGTGTCTTCTAAAAACTTTACCCACAATTCTCCTATCTCAATGCACCTTTTATAAACATTATATAATATATATAATAATTTTCACAAAAAACAAACTGCATTTTATATTCTTACAGAACGTGTATATCATAATCCCCGATTTCGTTAATATACATACAATCGTTAAGCCAACAAAGTTTTTCGTTCTTTCCCCTTTTGGCAAAAACATAATGAACTTTGTACGACTTTGTTTTTCTATCAAAATGCGAAATGCAAATTTTTACACCAGAAAAACCTGAACTATCGCCAAAAGTTTCATCCAAGATAAATCCGATTGAAAATTTTCCACGTTTTCGTTTTTTTACCGTTCTTTCAAATATTCTTTGTCCCTTTTCAAGATGCTTTTTTGTTAAAATATTGCTTTTTCTATTACCCCGCCACCGATACACTTATCACCGTCGTAGAACACAGCAAACTGCCCTTCGGTTATAGCACGTTGACGCTCAAAAAAATCAACCTCAATTTTATCGGGCAAAATTCGAACGGTACATTTTTGCTCGGGTTGACGATAACGAAATTTAGCAGTACAAGTAAATTCTTTTTTTTCGGGCGGAGCGGGAATCCAGTTTACAGAATTCATTACAAGCCCCTTACTATAAAGTCTATCTTCGCTACCGTGGGCAACGTATAGAATATTATTTTGCAAATCCTTTTCAATAACGAACCAACGACTGCCGTCGTCGTCCTTTTGTCCGCCTATGCCTAGCCCCCTACGCTGACCGATAGTGTAATACATTAAACCTAAATGTTCGCCAAGAACCTTTCCATCATAGGTCATAATTTTACCTTTTTTAGCAGGAATATAATTCAACAAAAACTGCCTAAAATTTCTTTCACCGATAAAACAAATACCTGTGGAATCTTTTTTGGTTGCCGTCGCAAGTCCGTTTTCTTCGGCAATCTTTCTGACTTCGGATTTATCGAGTTTGCCAAGCGGAAATAAAACCTTGTCAAGTTGGGTTTGCGAAAGTTGATTAAGAAAATACGTTTGATCTTTCCCCTGATCTTTGGCTTTAAGCAAATAGTGAACGTTACCGTCGTGCAAAATATCACAGTAATGCCCCGTCGCGATATAGTCGGCACCAAGTTTCATTGCCTGTTCCTTAAAATCCTTAAATTTTATTTCTCGGTTACAAAGCACGTCGGGATTAGGCGTTCTTCCCCTTTTGTATTCGTCCAAAAAATACGAAAACACCCTGTCCATATATTCTTTTGCGAAGTTTACCGAATAATAAGGAATACCGATAGCGTTAGCAACCCTGCGCACGTCGGCAAAATCTTCTTCGCCCGTGCAAGCGCCACACTCGTCCTTTTCTTCCCAGTTATTCATAAAAAGCCCTATGACGTTATACCCTTGTTGTTTAAGCAAAAGAGCCGCCACAGAACTGTCAACACCGCCACTCATACCGACGACAACAGTTTTTGCCATTGTTAATCTCCTTTTCGGGAATATAATACCACAAACGACCCAAAATATCAATTAAAAAGACAATTACCTTAAAATACTTGATTATTTTTGTAGTTGTGTTATACTAAATAAGTACTGTTTTACATAAAATTTTAAAAACAGTATCAAGGAGGATTTTATGCCATCAGACGGCGCAGTTCCGTTGCAAACGTTACTGCTAACAGGGTTCACCCCCACATTTAACACTTGGCTTTTTGTAGCCATACTTGCATTGATATTGTTGTCGGCGTTCTTTTCGTCGACCGAAACGGCTTATTCTTGCTCTAACCGAATAAAACTTCGCACGCTAGTAACTTCGGGAAATAAACGAGCAAAAAAGGTTCTTAACCTTGCCGAAACAAACTATGATAAATTTATCAGTACCGTACTGATAGGTAATAATATAGTAAACCTTACGGCAACCACGCTTGCCACTATATTCTTTACGGGCTTAATTGCAGACGGAAACACGTCGGCTCTCGTTTCTACGGTTGCAATGACGCTTACCGTTCTTATATTCGGGGAAATTACACCCAAGTTTATCGCCAAGACTTACCCCGAAAAACTCGCAATGGCTTTCTACCCCGTTATAAAATTCTTTTATTATCTTTTCTATCCGTTAAACCTATTGTTCGGCGGTTGGAAATGGATTTTGTCCAAGGTTTTCCGCTTTAAGGATACCGAGATAGTAACCGAAGACGAAATTATGACTATCGTTGAAGAAGCGGAAGAAGACGGAACACTTCGCACCGAGGAAACTAAACTTATTCGTTCGGTAATCGAATTTGACGACTTAGAAGTTGGTGATATTTTAGTACCACGCGTAAACGTGATTGCCGTTGACGTTTCAAGTTCTATGGAAGAAATAAGAAAAGTCTTTGATAAAGAAGGCTATTCAAGAATTTTAGTTTATAAAGACAGTATAGACACCATTATCGGAACAATACACGAAAAGGATTTTTATACCGCATACCTTTCGGGCAAGAAAAATCTTGACGATATAATGCAAAACGCATTCTATACCACTGAACATATAAAAATTTCCAACCTTCTTAAACAGTTGCAAAAAAAGAAAGTGCATATCGCAGTTGTACTAGACGAGTACGGCGGAACTTTAGGTCTTGTAACTCTTGAAGACATTTTGGAAGAATTAGTCGGCGAGATTTGGGATGAACACGACGAAGTTGTCAACTACTTTAAGAAAATTAATGCAAACACATATATTATAGACGCAAACGCACCCGTTGCAGACATGTTTGAATATTTTGAAATGGACGGCGAAGAAAATAATTACGACGCAAGTACCGTAAGCGGTTGGATTATCGAAAAACTTGGAGAAATACCACACTCGGGCACAAAGTTTGATCATCTTAACCTTTCGATAGAAGTGCTTAAATCAACGGTAAAACGCGTATTGCAAATAAAAGTTATAGTAAACGAAGAAGACGAAAAAGAAGAAGATTAACAACAAAAACGCCGTATACCCACGGCGTTTAATGCACCCGTAGCGTAACTGGATAACGCATCAGATTCCGATTCTGAAGACGTGCAGGTTCAACTCCTGTCGGGTGTGCCAAAAGTTCGACAAACAACTTGTCGGACTTTTTTTATTACAAAAAAATTCTTAATCTCGCAACCATGTTTAATTTAAAACCGAAGCGCAAAAAAAGCGCGCTTTATTCAGCATGAAATGTGCCCTGAAATTTAATTATTTAGCACGACTTTTAGAGTTATAAAAAAAGCGACAAGTTAAAATGAAATGCACCCCAAAAGTTAGACACTTTCAGAAGGCGCATTTCATTTTATTTTACGTTTTTTATTATATCATAACTTTACAAAGTTTGTCTTTTTATAACGAAGTAAACAAAAATTATTTTTTTCTTTCTATTATATATTTCACCACGTCACAATTTCCGTTGGTTATATTAACCCCTGCCTTTTCAAAAACACCTATACGTTTAAGTCCGCATTTTTGCATAACTTTTCCAGAGTTGGGGTTTTCCACGTCGTGTTTTGCGCATATTCTATCCACTTTTACTTGGTCAAAAAGAAATGCA
>CASDPM010000136.1 GCA_949282465.1 uncultured Bacillota bacterium | reverse complement strand
TTAAACACCATTGAACCAAAAAGTTCGGGGATATTAACACCGTCCATAAAACACCTACACAAATTTTTTATAGAAAAAGTCAACGTAATAATAATTGCTTTAACCTTTCAATTTTTATATCTTAAAAATCAAGATTATAGTAGAATTTTATCATTATATTTAAATAATGTCAATTATAATAAATATAAAATATGCCCATACGTTATTTATAACGTAAAATAAAAAAGAATTCAACTAGATAATACTGCCACAATAAATTGCCTTTTTTACTAGTTGAATTCTCGTATTATTAGATGTTTTATCTTTATCTTAACGTTTGCACATACGTTATAACTATTTCATAAGTGGCGAAGTTATTACAAAATCCGCTGTCGACATGTTAGTTGCTATCGGAACGTCGTAAACGTTTGCTATGCGTAATAGCGCCTTAACGTCAGGGTCGTGTGGTTGTGCAGTAAGCGGATCGCAAAAGAATACCACAAAGTCTATTTCGCCTTCGGCAACTTTTGCGCCTATTTGTTGATCCCCACCGAGCGGACCTGACAAGTATCCCTTAACGGTTAATCCCGTGGCCACCGCAACGCGTTTTGCAGTCGTTCCCGTACCGCAAAGTTCATATTTTGAAAGTATCTCTTTATTTTTAAGCGCCCATTCTACCATTTCGTCCTTTTTACTATCGTGCGCAATAAGCGCTATGGTTTTAATCGTATCTTTCATATATTTCTCCTTTTGTATAATTTAGATTTAAAAAAACCGACGAAACCCGTCGGCTTTTTATTATTTAGCATATTCGGTTGCACGCCATTCTCTAATAACGTTAACTTTGATTTGACCGGGATATTCCATTTCCTGTTCAATCTTCTTCGCAATTTCTTTTGCCAAGAATAAAGTTTGACTGTCGTCAACCTGTTCGGGTTTAACCATTACGCGGACTTCTCTACCTGCTTGAATAGCGTAACACTTTTCAACGCCCTTAAACGAACTTGAAATCTCTTCAAGTTTTTGAAGTCTTTTAACGTAGTTAGTGGTCGTTTCCCTTCTTGCACCGGGGCGAGCGCCCGATATAGCGTCTGCCGCTTGAACGAGAACCGCTTCGATAGTTTTTGGTTCTACGTCGCCGTGGTGCGCCAAGATGGCGTTTATAACGTTGTGGTTTTCCCTATACTTTTTAGCAAGATCGCCACCGATTTGCATATGTGTGCCTTCTACTTCGAAGTCGACTGCCTTACCCAAATCGTGCAATAAACCTGCCCTCTTTGCAAGTTGAACGTCTACACCGAGTTCGGTTGCCATAACGCCTGCTAAGTGCGAAACTTCGATAGAGTGTTTCAACACGTTTTGACCATAACTAGTACGGAATTTAAGCCTACCAAGCGTTTTAACGATTTCGGGGTGAAGACCGAAGATACCGCATTCAAACATTGCCGATTCGCCTGCTTCTTTGATTTGTTGATCGAGTTCTTTCTTAACCTTTTCAACCGTTTCTTCAATTCTTGCAGGGTGAATTCTACCGTCTTGAATAAGTTTTTCAAGCGCGATTCTTGCAACTTCTCTACGAACGGGGTCAAAGCCCGATACGATAACTACTTCCGGCGTATCGTCGATAATAAGTTCGATACCCGTAGCGTTTTCAAGCGTTCTAATGTTTCTACCTTCCCTACCGATAATTCTTGCTTTCATATCGTCGTTAGGAAGTGGCACGACGGATACGGTAATTTCCGTAGCCTGTTCGGTACTGCATTTTTGAATAGCAAGGCTAACGATTTCCTTAGCCTTTCTTTCGCCTTGTTCTCTTGCTTCGGCTTCGATATTCTTAACCATGCCGGCAGCGTCGCGTTTTGCTTCGTCTTCAATGGCGTCGATAAGTTCTTTCTTAGCCTCTTCCTTGCTCATTTGTGCAATCTTCTCAAACTCTTTAACAATCTTGTCGTGTTGTTCGGCAATGTCGTTAAGTTTTTTGTCGAGTTCCGCTTCTTTCGCTTTTAAGTTGTTTTGTTGTCTTGTCGTTTCCTCGTTACGTTTTAAAAGATTTTCTTCTTTCTTGTCAAGCGTCTCTTCCTTTTGGTTGAGTCTGTGTTCAAGTTTTTGAAGTTCTTGACGTTTTTCTCTCGTCTCTCTTTCAAAATCGCTACGAAGTTTATGTTCCTGTTCTTTTGCTTCTAAAATAGCCTCTTTTTTAATTGCTTTGCTCTCTGCCCTAGCATCTTCGAGCATTTTTTCGGTAACCTTTTGAATATCACCTAGTTTCTTCTTAAAAGACTGATTCTTAATCCACAATCCGAGAACCACACCGACACCTGCGCCGACTATCACGGCAACGATTGCCAAAAGTACGGTTACCAACGGATCTACTGCCAAGAACAGGGAGCCGTAATTTACTGTTTGCATTTTAATATGCCCTCCTGTTTTGTTTTATATAACGCCTTTTAGGCTTATATTTCCTAATTTAATTGTATACCTTTTACGTTAAAAAGTCAATAACATAAAAGATATTTATATTTAATACTTTTAGTCTTCTTTACCTTCGCCCCTGAACGCTTGCATAATCTTTTCTTTAATCTCTTCGTAAACGTCTGGATGAGATTCAAGATATTCAACGGCCCTTTCTCTACCTTGCGCAATCTTTTCACCGTTATAAGAGAACCAAGAACCGCTTTTTTGAATAATATCGTACTGCAAGCCTAAATCTACCAAGCAACTGCCTTTGGAAATACCTTTTCCGAATATAATATCGAACTCTGCCGTCTTAAATGGCGGAGCAACTTTGTTTTTAACGATTTTTGCTTTCGTATGGTTGCCGTAAGTATTGCCGGCGTCTTTAAGTGCGTCGGCTTTACGCACGTCTATACGAACGCTTGCGTAGAATTTAAGCGCCTTGCCACCCGCAGTAACTTCGGGGTTACCAAACATTACGCCAACCTTTTCACGAAGTTGGTTTATGAATATAATACACGTTTTACTCTTGTTAGTAATTGCAGTAAGTTTACGAAGTGCTTGACTCATAAGCCTTGCCTGTAAACCTACGTGAGAGTCGCCCATATCCCCTTCTATTTCAGCCTTAGGCGTAAGCGCTGCAACCGAGTCGACAACGATAATATCAACCGCCTTACTTGAAACGAGTGATGCCGTTATTTCAAGCGCTTGTTCGCCCGTGTCTGGTTGTGAAACGTAAAGTTCATCTAAGTTAACGCCAAGATTTTTAGCGTAAACGGGATCGAGTGCGTGTTCAGCGTCGATAAACGCAGCGATACCGCCTGCTTTTTGAGTTTCAGCAATTACCGAAAGCGCAACGGTGGTTTTACCCGAAGATTCAGGCCCGTAGATTTCGATAATTCTACCCCTAGGCAATCCGCCCACACCGATTGCAAGGTCTAACGACAAACAGCCCGTAGGCAAAACTTCAATCGAACTGTCGCCTGCGGTTTGACCGAGTTTCATGATAGAGCCTTTGCCGAATTGTTTTTCAATTTGTACTAAAACGCTTTCTAGCGCTTTTGCTTTGTTTTCGTCCATAGTTATTATTCCTTTATATATTTTTTAATTTTTTTATAGCCAAAAACAGCGCTGTGTTCTTTGCTGTTTCGGTAATTTCTTCTCTACTACCCGTAAAGTTATAGCGGTAAGTATGAACGCCGTTTTTCATACCCACGCCTATATAACATAGCCCAACGGGTTTAAGCGAATCGTCGCTTTTAGGGCCTGCAATACCTGTCGTAGAAATGGCTATATCACAATCCCCGCTCAGTAAAAGCCCTGCACACATTTGATAAGCCACTTGCGCGCTTACTGCGCCGACCTTCTTCAAATCTTCATCTTTTACTTTTAAACGTTTAATCTTACTCGAATTAGAATAAGTAACCGCCCCTTCGGTAAAATATTCTGAAACACCCGAATTTTTTATTATTGCCGAAGATAATCTTCCGCCCGTAAACGATTCGGCAACGGAAATCTTCACGTTTCGCAATTTCAAAAGGTCGAAAAGCCTTTCTTCAAGCGTAGTGTCAAATTCGGCGTAAAGGTTTTCTTTTAAGCGAGATACGATAAATCTTACCGTATCGTTCATACACGACTTATCTTCCACGTCGGAAAAAATTAGTTTTACCGTCGAATCGCCGTACTTGGTATCAATATAATATTTAAGCGAACATTTACACTCGGCAGTAGCGTCTTCTAACGTAGATTTTAACACGTTTACGTCGCCGAAATATTTAAGCGTAAGTCTTTCGTAATGAACGCCGTATTTACTTTCAAAATAGGGAACGACGTACCCGTCGCACATGACTTTTATTTGCTTAACGTCTGACGGCAATACCACCAAAGAAAAGTCCTTATCTTCCATCATAAAGCCTTGATAAGCCCCGTTTACGTTGGGTATAAGCGTGGCGTCGATAGGCAGTAAGCAATAATCTTCAACCATTTCAGTCCCCGATGCCTTACAAACGGCGTCGACAAACTTTCTAGCGTTTTCATTATCGCAAAGTTCGGTATCGGCGTCGTCACAAACCACCTGTTTTAAGTCAAAAGACGCGCCTTCGGCTATTACGATAAGGTTTTCAAAAGTGTTTCTAAAATCGCCAAGTCTACGCTTAAATCCCAAATCATCGGTATCGGACAATACTTCGACTGCGTGAATAAGAATATTCCCGCTTATAAAGGCGTTTATTACTTCGCCGAAATAGGTAGAGTCGAAATTTTCTTCCGAACGCTTAAAGAATATAAGTGCAGTTTTCATTTTAATCCTTTAATACCGAAATATTTTTAACGATATATTCCGTTCCCGAAATAATGGTTAGAAGCGCCGATATTCCCAAAAGCGCCAACCCTATAATATTTACAATGCTATATAACCCCTCAAAAGACGCCCCTACAAGCAATACCAAAATAGAGATATCTTGAAAGAAGGTCTTTATTTTACCCGTTTTGTCCGCCGCCAAAACCAAGCCTTTGCTTGCTGCAACGATACGGAATCCGCTTATCATAAGTTCCCTAGCGATAATTACTGCAACGGCAATGCTTGCATACCACGGCAAAATAACCGTTCCGCCGATAGGTAAAAGCATAATAATAAGCGCCGTAGAAACTAAAACTTTGTCGGCAATAGGATCTAAAAACTTACCTAAATTAGTAACCAAATTATATTTTCTAGCAATATACCCGTCCAAAAAGTCGGTAAACGCCGCAAGCGCAAACACGCCTGCCGATATAGCGTAGTTATACGGAATAGCCGTTATATAAAATAACGCTACGAAAATAGGTATCATTATTATTCTTAAAATGGTTAGTTTGTTGGGTAAATTCATATTCTCTCTCCGTAAAGGTCGTAATCCGTTGCCTTGTCAATTCGTACTTTATAGTTTACGCCGTATTCCACTTCGTCCGCCGAAAAGAAATAAACCTTTCCGTCAATATTAGGCGCGTTAAAATACGCTCTACCGTAATATACCAACTGGTCTTGGTCAAACCCTTCGGCAACGACGTCAAACGTCTTACCTATAAGCAATTTGGCAGTTTCTTTTACTATTTGTTTTTGGACTGAATACAGTTTTTTATGACGTTTAGTCTTAACCGACGCTAAAACTTGACCGCCAAGTTTAGCCGACGGCGTGCCGTCTTCTTTGCTATATTTGAAAAAACCTGCGTTAAAGAGTTTGGCTTTTTTAATAAACTCTACCAAATTATTAAACGCAATTTCGTCTTCGGTTGGGAAACCCGTTATAAAAGTAGAACGAATTGCTATTCCACAAATTTCACTCTTTAATCTTTCTATAAGATTTAGATAGCCTGCGCCCGTACCCTTTCTATTCATAAGTTTAAGTATTCTATCGTCGGCGTGTTGCAAGGGTATATCTATGTATTTAATAAGTTTAGGATTATTCTTAAACTCGGAAATA
>CASDPM010000135.1 GCA_949282465.1 uncultured Bacillota bacterium | reverse complement strand
ATCAAGTCTCTTTCATAATTATTCATACCCAAAAAGAACATTGACGCACAATAAATAACAGTATAAATACATATAAAAATAAGCATATTTAAAATCGAATAGAGATTTATAAATTTAGCAATTAAAACACCACAAATTGCAGGAATAATTAACCCTAAACTTAACCTTAAAATATTTTTCCAAAAGGATATGATATTTATATTGCATTTCTTTTGATAATAAATATTCATAATAAGCCCGTTAGCAACGACTAATGAAATTGCCGTGCCTATCGCTGCGCCTATTGCACCGTATCTTTGAATTAAAAAGATTGATGCAACGATATTTATTATCGCCATACAAAAATAAACCAAACTTCTAAATTGATGTTTATTTTCAGCACGTTGAATTTCTATTCCACAGTTTTGTATTAGCGCAATTGATGCGGGCAAAACAAACAAGAGCATAACGTAATACGAGTCTTCGTAACCCGTACCTGCCCAAAAATAAATAAACGGTTTGCCGAAAATCACCATACCACTAGCGAGTAATCCAAGAAGTATAAATTGTATACGCCCTACTTTTATAAACAAATCCGACAACTGCATTTTTTGAGCAACCATATCGTCTTTTGTGTTTTGATATATTCTATGTATTCTAGGCGTAAACACACCCGATATAGCGCTTGAAAAAGTCATATAAAACTGATACAGAGTATAACCTACTGAAAATACTGCAACAACAACCGTTCCCTTATATCTACCTAGTAAAAATTTACCCAAGTTCCAGTTAACTTGATCGATTATGGTATTCATTGCAATAAAACTTGTATAAATAAATAGACTTTTTAAAAGCCCCTGTTCAAAGTTTCGGAATACAAATTTTTGTTTCAACTTAAATTTAACGTAAATAAAGTACGTTATATCTGTTGCAGTTGAAATTATTAGAGTTACAACGACTACGGCAACTGAGCGATAACCCAACAGCAATAACGGAATAGTTAAAAGTGGACTAACAACAGTTTTTAAGCAACCTAAAAGTTTTAGAAAAATAAACTTCTCATGGGCTGAAATAATGCTTGTAAAAACACTCATAAAGAATGTCATAGCCAAGTTTGCCGTAAGTAACATCATTAGAATTCTTGCGGTCGTATATTCCGATTGAGTCAAGCCTTCGTCAAAAACAAGATTAAGATTAAAAGAAATAAAAAGCCCACAAATAAGTGCTATCACACCTATTATAGAGAAAACAATCATAAACAAACCGTTTAGTTTTTGTATTGCTTGTTCATCCCCGTTCTTTTTGTATTTTGAATAATAACGAATATACCCAGCGTTAAAACCAAGGCTTAAAATGGACAGCATAGAAATGATAGAAGATACGGTATTATAAAGACCGTATTCACTATCACCTAGCGTACGAATCATTATAGGCGTATAAATTAACCCCACAATGATTGATAGAGCCATTTGTGCATATGAAATTATTGCGCCCCATTTAACTTGGCTAACGGCTTTTTCGCCCATATTAATCCCCTAATGCATTAAGCAAGAAATTTTCAGAAAAAGTTTTCAACTCTTCAAACTTAATGTTCTTTTTAGAATAATCAATATCAGCCAAACTTTCAACGTAACTTAAATTAGCCCTTTCTTTTGTATGGCAAAATCTTTCTTCTTGATTAAATAAAGAAGTGATATCAAATATACGAACACTCATATCGTCTTTTTTCTCACGTTTAAAAACAAAATATTGTTTACTGTATACGTTTGAAATAACTACTGCGTGGAAACTGTCGGTAAATATTTTATCGGCATATTTAATAAGTGACAAAAACTTTTCAGGTCCGACGTCATATAGCGAAACGTCACCAAAACCAACGTCGTGATGATGCATAGGAATGCATACTAAAACTTTGTTATGCTTTTTGGCGTATTGTTTTGCAATTTTTCTAGACGTTTTATTATAGCCTAAAAAATAACAAAATACGTAATCTTTTTCGACCACTCTATCAGCACAAACCTTATCCCAGTCATCCGAAGATAAAAGCAAAGTAGGATCAAGAACACTAACCGGTTTAACCGGGCACAAATCTTCAATCATTTTAATAGAGGACGGCTCCCTTAATGAAATTGCCTTATAATCTTTCAAATTTTCCTTAAATAAAGCACGTTGACTTTCACTTAGTGAATCCATCGCTATACTTGCGCCATATGAAATCTTAGGCTTATCGGACGGAACGAAAGTTAAGAAGAAAGCAGGATGATACCAAATTAGTTTCCAAACCTGATCACTTCCCGTGATAAAAGCATCATAATCGTCTACACAATTTGAAATATTGTCTTTATTATATACTTTCTCGCTATGTGGGATAAGACTAGAATTGAAATGCTTAAAAGCCTGTCCCTTTTTATCTAACTTAGCATACTTTTTCTTTTTTCCGTAATTAAAAATCGCTTTAATAAATTTAATAAAATAATCAAAGCCATATTTAAAAAACCCAGTTATTCCATTTGTAAAAATTTTTTTTATTCTTAACGTTTTTACAACGGATTTTGTCATAAATTCATAACTAAGTTGTTCGGAGTTATATCCGTGCTTATTTAAGTATTCACAAAGCGCGTACGCTTGAAGATTCCCACCATAATTCTTACTTTCATAATAATGT
>CASDPM010000134.1 GCA_949282465.1 uncultured Bacillota bacterium | reverse complement strand
TATGTGTTTTAGTTCGCTTTTCGTCGTTGGTAACGCTTTAAGAATAAGAAAAGATAAAAAACAAAGATCCACGAAAGCGCCTGTCGTAAAGGCGAAATATCTTTTAGAAATCGACGGAATGATGTGTATGCATTGCGTAAGTAAAGTAAAGGAAAGTTTGGAAAGTATACCTAGCGTAATAAAAGTTAGCGTAAACCTACAAGAAAAATCTGCAATTGTTGAATGTGATAGGAATGGCGTAGAAGAGTTTGCGCCTAAAATTGAAAGCGCTGGTTTTAAGTTGACGTCTATTACAAAAAAAGATTAGAATTAGAAACTCCGTTTTAAGGGAAATACCTAAAACGGAGTTTATTTTTTTGGGGTTATGGTAAAAATTTCCGATATGGACTTGAAAAAAAACACAATATATTGTATAATACTACATATGTTACGCTACAAAATGGCGGAATTTCGGGAGAAAACAAATGGCAAAGAATTCTTATAAGGCAGAAGATATAAAAATTCTCGAAGGCTTGGATGCGGTTAGAATGCGCCCAGGTATGTATATAGGTACGACGAGTATAAAAGGCTTGCACCATATTTTATGGGAAATAGTCGATAACGCCGTGGACGAGGCGGCTAACGGTTTTGCCGATAAGATTGATATAGTTTTATATAAAGACGGATCGGTATCCGTAGAAGATAACGGGCGTGGTATACCTACCGACATACACTCAAAGGCAGGTGTTTCGGGTGTACAAGTAGTATTTACACAACTTCATGCAGGCGGAAAATTCAGTTCGGATAATTATAATTTTTCGGGTGGTTTGCACGGCGTAGGCGCGTCGGTTACCAACGCTCTTTCCGAATGGCTTAAAGTAGAAGTTTATAAAAATACCGTGTATTCAATGGAGTTTAGAAGTTATCTAAATAAAGAAACGGGAAAAATTAGGTCGGGCGTTCCCGTCGCACCACTTAAAGATACCAAGGTAAAGACCAAGAAAAAGGGTACTTTTGTAAGATTTAAGCCTGATGCAACGGTGTTTGAAACGGTAGAATTCAATTCCGAAACCATACTTAAAAAGATAAAAGAACTTGCCTTTTTAAATAAAGGCTTGGAAATAAATTTTTACGACGAACGCCTTGATTATCGTCAAACCTTTAAGTACGACGGCGGTATTTTAGACTTCGTTAAATATCTAAACGTAAGCAAGAACACTCTTTATAGCGAGCCCTTATACGCTCGTGCTGAAAAAGACAATATCGTTGTAGAATTTGCCATACAACATACCGATGCTTACGTAGATAGCGTGTATTCTTACGTAAATAATATTCCAACGCCCGAAGGCGGTATGCACGAAACGGGTTTCCGTTCGGGGCTAACTCGCTCGCTAAACGACTACGCAAGGGAAAGGAACATATTAAAAGATAAAGACGACAATTTGCTTGGCGACGACTTTAAGGAAGGTTTGACGGCTATCGTTTCCATAAAGATGCAAAACGTTCAGTTTGAAGGTCAAACGAAAAACAAACTCGGCAATCCCGAGGCTCGCCCTGCCGTCGAAAGCGTAACTGTAACCGAACTTGAACTCTTAATGAAAAACAAGAAGTTACAAAAGACTTTCGATACTATTATAGCAAAGGCAATGAACGCTGCAAAAGCAAGGCTTGCCGCTAAAAAAGCAAAAGAAATAGCAAGGGCTGCCAAAAGTTTGGAAGCGCAAAATCTCGTCGGCAAACTTGCGTCTTGTTCGGGAAGAAAGCCCGAACTTAACGAACTATTTATAGTCGAAGGTGATTCGGCAGGCGGAAGTGCAAAACAAGCAAGGGTAAGACAGTATCAAGCGATATTGCCACTTCGTGGTAAACCCCTTAACGTAGAAAAGAAGAAACTAGAACAAATACTTCAAAACGAAGAAATTCGTACTATAATAAGCGCGCTCGGTACGGGTATCGGTTCGGAATTTGATTTGGAAAGTCTTAAATTCCATAAAGTAATAATCTTGTCTGATGCCGACCAAGACGGCGCACATATTAGGGCAATACTTTTGACTTTCTTTTTCAGGTATATGCGTGAACTCGTAAACGAAGGGCACGTGTATATAGGCATGCCACCGCTATATAAGGTATATAAAGGCAATACCGAAGAGTATGCTTACGACGATAACGAACTTAAACAAAAGATAGAAAAAGTCGGCAAAGGCTACAACGTACAGCGCTATAAAGGTCTTGGTGAAATGGACCCCGCTCAACTTTGGGAAACGACCATGAACCCCGAAACCCGTTCCTTAATGCGCGTAACGATAGAAGACGCTATGGAAGCAGATAGGCTAATAACCGTTCTTATGGGCGACGAAGTTGCCGAAAGAAAGAAATACATTTTCGAGCACGCAAACTTTAATAAACAAGATAACTTTGCAAAACTCAAACGCTAATAAAAAATTTACAAGGGAAACGTTATGTTAAACGAAAAAGGCATAATATTCAGTTCTTTGGACGAAGTTTTAAAAAATTCAATGATACCGTATGCGGAGAACGTAATTTTAGATAGGGCGTTGCCCCGTGTAGAAGACGGTCTTAAACCCGTTCAACGTAGAATTTTATACGCTATGTACGAAATGGGTTTAACACCCGATAAACCGCATAAAAAATGCGCTAAAATCGTAGGTGATTGCTTGGGCAAATATCACCCCCATGGCGACAGTTCGGTTTACGACGCGTTAGTTAGACTTGCGCAAGATTTCAATATGCGTATGCCACTCGTTAACGGGCACGGTAACTTTGGTACGGTGGACGGCGACTCGGCGGCGGCTTATAGGTATACCGAAGCGAGACTTGAAGCGCTTGCGCTAGAACTTCTAAAAGACATAGAAAAAGATACGGTAAATTTTAGCCTTAACTTTGACGATACTACTATGGAACCCGACACTTTGCCGGGTAGATATCCAAACCTTCTTGTAAACGGTTCTATGGGTATAGCGATAGGGCTTGCTACTAATATTCCGCCACATAACCTTGCCGAAGTTATAAACGGCACTATTGCCTATATAGATAACCC
>CASDPM010000133.1 GCA_949282465.1 uncultured Bacillota bacterium | reverse complement strand
CGTTTTCTTCTTCGGCAAGGTCGATAAGATCCGCCGTGTCCGATATGATTTTTTCCGCGCGGTCATACGCCGAAACTTTATTTGTTAACGACGCTATTTCCTTTGATATTTGTTGTGATTTTGCAAGGTCGGTATACACTTCGGGTTTTTGCGACTCTTCAATTTTTTCTTGCAACTCTTTCCTTAACCTATCGACGTCAAAGAGAGTGCCCCGTTTCCGTAAGGATACCTTTTAATTCTTTAATTTTAAGTCTATATTCTTCGCTTTTAATCATAATATCTCCATATTATTTATTCGCGCAACAATCCTTATATTTTTTTCCACTTCCACAAGGACAAGGATCGTTTCTACCTATCTTTTTCTTTACGGTAGGACGGTTTACGTTACTGCCTTCTTGATTAGTTACAAAATCTCTTTTCTCTTCCTTTTTAAGGGTGGGGATTTTTTGTAGTTCGGCTTTCAAAAGAAGCGTTGCGGTATCTTCCTGAATAGATGCAGTAAGGTCCTCAAACATTTCATAGCCTTCTTTCTTATACTCTAACACGGGGTCTACTTGACCGTAACTACGCAAACTTATACCCTTGCGAAGTTGGTCCATTGCGTCGATATGATCAATCCACTTATTGTCGATATTTTTCAAGAGAACGATCTTTTCTATTTCGTAGAAGTTAATACCTTCTTCTTTATATCTAGCAATCTTCGCTTCGTAAACACTAATGGTTTCTTCAAGCAATTTTTCAAGCAAATACTCGAAGTCCCAGTTTGCAGCGCGCTCCTTGGTTACAAACTGTGCGCCCTTGGGTAAAAGTTTAAGTTCGATAGCAGTATTAAGTGCGTCTAAATCCCACGTTTCTGGTTTACTTTCACTATTTACCGCACTACATACAACGTATCTTATAAAGTCGGGCAATAATTTCAAAATGTCTTCATGAACGTTTTGTTGCTTAATAACTTTCATTCTTTCAGCATACATAACTTCACGTTGTTTATTCATAACGTCGTCGTATTCAAGAACGTGTTTTCTTATACCGAAGTTTCTACCTTCGATAGTACGTTGAGCATTTTCAATACTTTTTGAAAGCATTTTGGACTGCATGGGTTGATCTTCTTCTACTTTAAAGAATTCGTATATCCTTTGCATTCTTTCGCCACCGAAACGCTTTGCCAAATCGTCTTCAAGTGAAATAAAGAATATCGAAGAACCTTGGTCGCCTTGACGTCCACTACGGCCACGTAACTGGTTATCTATACGGCGGGATTCATGTCTTTCCGTGCCGAGAATATGCAAACCACCCGCTTCAATAACTTTAATCTTTTCAGCGTCGGTTTGTGCCTTGAATTTTTCGTAAACTTCACGATAATGAGTGCGAATTTCCTTAACGTCGTCGGGAATATTCGATATAAACGACGTTGCTAGTTCGATTTTATCTTCTTCAACGCCTTCTTCACGAAGTTTTCTCTTTGCCATAAACTCGGGGTTACCACCGAGAAGAATATCCGTTCCACGACCTGCCATGTTAGTTGCGATAGTTACTGCGCCAAACCTACCTGCTTGCGCAACGATATCTGCTTCACGAGCGTGGTTTTTAGCGTTTAACACGTTATGTTTTACGCCTGCACGTATTAAAAGTTTGGAAATCTCTTCTGATTTTTCAACCGTTACCGTACCGACAAGCACAGGTTGACCTTTTTTATGCTTTTCGACTATTTCTCTTACAATCGCCTTGTTCTTACCTGCAACAGTCTTATAAATTACGTCGGGATTATCTATTCTTACCACGGGTTTGTTGGTGGGGATTTCAAGAACGTCTAGTCCGTAAATTGCACGGAATTCTTCTTCTTCGGTTTTTGCCGTACCCGTCATACCCGAAAGTTTTTTATAAATTCTAAAATAGTTTTGGAAAGTAATGGTTGCAAAAGTTTTGTTTTCGTTACGGATTTTTACACCTTCTTTTGCTTCGATTGCCTGGTGCAAACCGTCGGAATATCTTCTACCTATCATCAAACGACCTGTAAATTCGTCGACGATAATAACT
>CASDPM010000132.1 GCA_949282465.1 uncultured Bacillota bacterium | reverse complement strand
GCAACCCAGCCATCATTATAACCGTGGGTAGATTGTCGGAAACGGCAAGTTTACTGTTAGCTGAACCCATAAGCGCAATAAGTTCTTCGTTGACGATTTTAATAACCTGTTGCGTGGGACTTAAACTCTTTAAGATTTCCTGCCCGACTGCACGTTCGCTAACCTTGGCAATAAAATCTTTTACTACCGAAATATTGACGTCCGCCTCTAAAAGCGCAATACGAACTTCACGCATGGCAGTCTTAATTTCGAGTTCGGTAAGTTTGCCGTGCTTGGTCAGTTTGCTAAATATATGATTTAATTTTTCACTTAAATTAGAAAATAACGCCATTATTCTTCAATAATATCAAATATTTTATCCGAAAGCGGATTACCACTTTCTTTAAGTGCAAGAGCCGACGCCCTTAACAGTTCGGTTTTCTCTTGCAGTTTTAACAACTTCTCGTATGATAAGAGTTTATTTTTGACCTTTTTGACAGCCTCAAAGACGCTTTGACGGCTAGTTCCGTCCGGCTCGGCTATTTCAGCAAGCGAAAGATCGTAAACGTAATACGACGCAAAAATCTCCCTTTGGCGCTCGGTCAAAAGCCCTTTATATAATTCAAAAAGTTCTATCAAACGTAAATCTTTATTCATACCAAAAATAAAAGGTGTAAAACTTTTTTGCTTTACACCTTTATATTATATTGATTTTTTTCTATCTGTCAAGTATTTTTACATAACAGTTGAAAATTTTACCACTCACTATGAACGGTAGTCGTGTTTCCATCGCTTTTTTCTTCAAAAACAACTTCGTCGGAAACGTTAAGCAAGTCTACTGCCGATGCGTTAATTATCGTATAATCGTTTACTTGAACTTGTAGGTCGCTTTAAGGTTTATAATCTTACCAACGTAATCTATCGTAAGAATAGAATAATCTTTAACGCCATCAACCGTTATTTCATAATCGGGCGCGATAAGCGTACCATACAAATCAAGTAAAAATTCAAACAAATCATTAAATTTTTTACACCTTTTTTACCAAAAAAAGCAAAAAAAAAACAGGCAAAATTTACCTGCTTTTATAAACAATATATAATATTATAAAATACTACTCTTTAATTCCGTTTAATTTTTAGAACATACTATCGACGAATTCCTTGGCGTTAAAGTCTTCAATATCGTCGATTTTTTCGCCCGTTCCAACGTACACTACCGGAACTTCCAACTCGTATGAAAGCGAGATGATAAACCCACCTTTTGCCGTACCGTCAAGTTTAGTCAAAATGATACCGTCAATCCCAACCGCTTCGTTAAAAACTTCCACTTGGTTATAGGCATTTTGTCCCGTGGTAGCGTCTAAAACTATAAGTTTATAGTAGTTAGCGTCAGGGTATTCACGCTTAATAACCCTATCCATTTTTTTAAGTTCTTCCATAAGGTTTGCTTTTACGTGTAATCTTCCTGCCGTGTCGATTATTATCACGTCGGTATTCTTTGCCTTACCCGAAGATATTGCGTCAAACACAACCGCAGACGCATCAGCGCCTTCTTCGTGCTTAATAATTCTAACCTTTGCTCTATCAGCCCAAACGGAAAGTTGGTCTGCGGCGGCTGCCCTAAACGTGTCGCCTGCCGCTATCGTAACACTCTTTTTTTCCTTGACGAACTTATTTGCAAGTTTACCTATCGTAGTGGTTTTGCCCACCCCGTTTACACCTACGACCATAATGACCGCAGGGCGTTTAATTTCAAGTGGATCGGCAAAATTCAAGGTGTCGAAAAGTTCGGTCTTTAAAAGTTCGATAACGTAATCTTTATCCTTACACTTTTCTTTTATAGCGGTATCACGAATTTCATCCACGATTTCCATAGTGGTTTTAACCGAAACGTCGGAAGAGATAAGTATATCTTCCAACTCTTCGTAAAATTCTTCACCGAGTTTGTTTTTTGCGAACAAGTCGTTAAGTTTTTTTGCTATACCGTCTCTCGTTTTAGAAAGAACGGCTTTAAGTTTACCGAATAGCCCCATAAATTGTCCTTTTAATTTTATTATGCTAGCGTGTCGCCCGTAATATTCGCAACGTCAGAAAGTTTAACCGATACCATTTTTGAAACACCCTTTTCTTGCATGGTTACACCGAACAATGCGTCCGCCATTTCCATAGTCGGTTTTCTATGCGTGATAACGATAAACTGCGTTTCTTCACTAAATTTTTGCAAATATCTTGCAAACCTGTCTACGTTGGCTTCGTCCAGCGCCGCTTCGATTTCGTCAAGCACACAGAACGGCATAGGACGAAGTTTCAAAATCGAGAACAGTATTGCAATTGCGGTAAGCGCCTTTTCACCACCCGAAAGTAGAGAAAGTTTTTGCAACTTCTTCCCTGGGGGTTCGGCAATAATTTCTACGCCTGCCTCTAACCTATCTTCTACGCCCTCGTAATCGAGTTCGAGCATTGCTCTACCACCGCCGAAGAGTTCCTTAAATATTCTTTGGAAGTTTTCGTTAATCTTGGTAAAGCCTTCGTCAAACTGGGTAAGCATTTCGGCTTTAATCTTGCCGATAGCCTCTTTAAGGTCTGCTTCTGCCTTTTCCAAATCTTCTTTTTGAGCGACCATTTCGTCGTAACGTTCTTTCAAAATCTTGCAATCGTCAATCGCCGTAGCGT
Organism: uncultured Bacillota bacterium; assembly: GCA_949282465.1. Taxonomy (GTDB): domain Bacteria; phylum Bacillota; class Clostridia; order Christensenellales; family Borkfalkiaceae; genus UBA1259. Next base: position 6,105 of record CASDPM010000132.1, on the reverse strand, counting down.
TAATTGCACCGAGCGAACTACGTTTACGACGAATACGCGCAATTTCTTGCTCGCCGTGGGTAGCGTCGTAATTTTCTTCCCTTACCTTAACCGCCGTCTCGTAAGTTTCTTGATAATCTTCCCAAATACTTTGTTGCAAGTATTCTAAGTCAGAGTCAATCTTTGCAAGTGCGATTTCTTCGGCGTGTTTTTTCTCCGAAAGGTCGTTTAATTCAGCAGTAAGGCGTTGTTTTAACTCGTCGTTTCTAATGAGTTTATTTTTGAGTTCAGCCTTGTATTTTTCTATATTGTCAATCTTATCACGAATACCGTTAATATAGTCTTGCTCTTCCTTCGTAAGCGCAACCTTTTCTTGATCACGGCGCAACTCTTCGATAATATCAAGCGCACCTAGATTACTCTTTTTAAGACGAGCAACCGTTTCTTCCGCTTCGGCTATCGCACTTAATAATCTTGCATTGTCTTCTTTAAGCGTTTCAATTCTGCCTTTAAGTTCGGCAATACGAATTTTAAGTTCGGTATGCTCTTCGTTAAGTGCATCACGTTCACGACGGAGCGCGTCATATTCCGCTTGATGTTTATCGGCGTTATCTCTCGCGCTTTGTTTGTCCGCTTCAAGTTTTTGACTGCCCGTATTTACCACGCTAAAATCGTCGTCTATTTTAGCAATACGTTTATTTACTTCTTCAATTAAGTCGGTAACGTTCTCTATATCCTTACCAACGTCGCTAAGTCCAGTTTCCGCAACGGCTTGTTTTTCACGCTCTACAAGTATTTGTTGACGTTTTCCGTTATACCTTTCGTTAAGCACGGAAAGTTCGTCAAGCGCTCTATCACGCTTCTTTTCTTGTTCGGCTTTTTCAGCCTTTAACTTATCCATCTCGGTGCGTTTTTCTTCTAACAATTTAGCGTTGTCTTCAATCTTTCTATCATTAGAAAGTATACCGACGGTATCTTGACGGCGTGAACCACCCGTCATTGCGCCCTGTGTAGAGAACACGTCGCCGTCGAGCGTAACCATCTTAAAGGCAAAGTGGTATTTGTTTGCTATCCTAGTAGCGTTTTCAAGCGTGTCTACTATAAGAGTGTTACCAAGCAAGTTAGATATAACGTTTTCATACTGACTATCGTATGAAACTAGTTTATTTGCCACGCCCAAAGCACCCGGCTCGTTCAAAGCGTTAGTAACCTGCACGTTCTGTTCCCTAGGTTTAACCGAGTTGATAGGCAAAAAGGTAATTCTACCGATTTTATTTGCTTTTAAGTATTCAATCAAGTATTTAGCGTCGTCACTAGTCGCCGTAACAACGTTTTGCGCAGCGGCAGCAAGCGCCGTTTCAAGCGCTATATCGAACTTTTTATCACTCTTAATAAGTTCTGCGACTACACCCTTAATGCGCTTTTTGAGTTCAGGAACTTCTTTCGCCTTATTAAGAAGATTTTTAACCGCGGGAGCGTAACCTTCATAACTGTCTTTTAACCCACGATAGAAGTTGTCTTTGGTAACTAGCGTAGTAATAATAGAGTTTAAGTTATAGATACGGTTATCAATTTGAGCGACGTCTTCATTGCCGTTACGAACTTCGTTTTCCTTATCGGCAATTTGGTTTTTCAAGTCAAAAACCGACCTATCTAAATCGTCGATTGCCTTGTCGCAACGTTCTTTATCGTTAAATAGTTTATCTCTCTTTACCGAAAGTTCGTCAAGACGAGTGGTAAGTTCGTCAAGTTTATCGTTAAGGTTACTCCTTTCGATAGACATTGTACCTTTATTAACTTTAATATCGGTAAGCGATTCGATAGATTCGATAACTTTTCTTTGGTTGGCGGTTGCAAGTTCTTCACCCAAAGTGATTTTTTCGCTTACAGACAAAAGTTTTTTAGACACGCTTTCCGCTTTAACCGAAGTATCTTTTAGTTCCTTTTCCTTTTCCGAAAGTTCACGTTTGTTTTTTTCAAGCGAAGTCTTACAATCGGAAATCAAATTGCCGTTCTCTTCTATCTCTTTTTCCGCGCGCTCTATTTGACCTTTAATATAAGAAATTTTCTCTTCGTAAAGTTGCTTTGCCCCCGAAGATTTTTCCATATTAACGCGTTTTTCCAAAAGTTCGTCGTTAAGATTTTTAAGTCTTAAATCCGCTTCGTTGGTGTCGGAAAGTATCTTTTCGTACTCGGCAGTTGCGCCATCAAGTTCGGCTTGACGGAGCGCGGTCGCTTCGTCAATACCTTTTATGCGAACGTAAATTTTATTCTTTGCGCTTTCAACGCCGTCAACTTTTGCTATATAGGTATTAAGTTCGTGATGTTTAAGTTCCGAAGACAAAGCGTTAAATTCTTTTGCCTTTTCCGCTTGACGTTCTAACGGCCCTAACTGATTCTCAATTTCCGTTAAGATATCGGTATATCTTATAATATTTTCGTGAGTACGGTCAAGTTTTCTTTCCGATTCAACCTTTCTCGTCTTAAACTTTGCTATACCCGTCGCTTCTTCGAAAATCATACGCCTATCTTCGGGTTTTGCCGACATAATCTCTTCGACCTTACCCTGACCGATTATGGTATAACCTTCTTTACCGATACCGCACTCGTGCAAGAGTTCAACTATATCGCGAAGTCTTGCCGGTTGTTTGTTTATGTAATATTCACTCTCACCGCTACGGAACAACTTACGGGTGATAATAACTTCGTTATAGTCGATACTAAACATCTTATTCGAGTTATCAAAATATAGCGAAACTTCGCAGTAAGAAAGCGATTTTCTTCCCTGTGTACCACTAAAAATAACGTCTTGCATGCTAGAACCACGAAGGCTTTTTGCCGACTGTTCACCAAGCACCCAACGTATAGCGTCGGCAACGTTACTTTTGCCACACCCGTTAGGTCCAACGATCCCCGTTATTCCATTACCGAATTTAATTTCAGCCTTGTCGGCGAACGATTTGAAACCGTATATTTCTACTTTTTCAAAATTCACTATCTTTACTCCCTATTTTTGAGTTTTGCCAAAGCCTTTTCTGCGGCTTGGTTTTCCGCGGATTTTTTACTACTGCCCTTACCTTCCGCTAATCTTGTCCCGTTAAGCAACGCTGCAACTCTAAATTCGGGCATATGGTCAGGCCCTTTTTTTGAAAGAGTTTCATAAGTAATACTTCCGAGTTTATTTTTTTGAACATATTCTTGAAAGGCGCTTTTAAAATCACTCGTACTCTTTTTAACCGCTTTTCTTGCCTTATTCTTTTTGTTAAGTTCATAATCGGCGATTATAGTATCTTTAATAAACTTTTTAACGGGCACGATACCGCCGTCTAAATAAATCCCTGCGACAACCGCCTCGTATAAACTTGAATATAGTTTATCGTCGTCGTTAATAGACTTAGTTTGTCCGTTGCCAAGTAGCGCAAACTCCGTAAGCCCTAACTTTCTAACCGAATTAAGAAGTGGCGTTTTAGAAACGATTTCCGATCTAATCGCAGTAAGTTTACCTTCGTCGCCGTAAGCGTTCTTAAAAAGATATTCGGTAACGACGTATTCTATAATAGCGTCGCCAAAAAACTCTAAAAGTTCGTTATCGTCCGTTTTATGCTCGTAAGCATAAGACGAGTGGGTAAAACATTTGCGAAGCAACGTCTTATCGTTAAAAATATAGCCTATTTTATTTTCGCACTCGGAAACGTCGAATATCATAACTACTCCGCTTGTGTTTCGGTAAACTTCAAAATGTTTTCTTTAACTTTTTCAGAAAGTCCAAGTTCGGCGTAGGTAACCGCTTGAAGAACGGAATTCATAAACGCGTCGCGCTTAGACGAACCGTGCGCCTTAACTACCGTCTTTTCCACGCCAAGGAACAATGCGCCACCCTTTTTGTTATAGTCCATTTTTTCCCTTATTCCCTTAAAGGTGTCCTTCAAGAATAAACCGCCTATCTTGCCTTTTGTTGTGGCGTAAATACTTTCTTTCAAAATCTTGAACATTGCCTTGATTGCGCCTTCCAAAGACTTTATAGCGACGTTACCCGAAAATCCGTCGGTAACTATAACGTCGTATTCCCCCGAAAGAATTTCTCTACCTTCGCAGTTGCCCACGAAATTGATTTCTTTCATTTCTTTAAGCATGGGAAAAACTTCGTGATTTAAAGCATTTCCCTTTTCATCTTCCGTCCCGTTGGAAAGTAGCGCAACTTTTGGGTTTTCAACGCCAAGCGTTTTGGCAAACGCCGAACCCATTAAAGCAAACTGACACAAATTGATACTCTTACAATCGGCGTTAGCGCCTGCATCTAATAAAAGCACGTTTTTGCCATCTATAAGCGTGGGCATAATAGGACAAAGTGCAGGTCTATTAACACCTTTAATCCTACCGAGTTTAAGCGTTGCACCAACCAAAACCGCCCCCGTTGAACCCGCCGAAACAAACGCTTTGGCATCGGGGTTTTCTTTAAGTTCCTTAAAGCCAACGCATATTGACGAGTTAGGTTTTCTTCTAATGGCGACGGTGGGTTCTTCTTCGCAAGTAATCACGTCGTCGGCATTTAAAATTTCCACTCTGCTTTGATCGTATTTGTAATTTTTAAGTTGGCTTTCAATAACGTCTTGTTTACCGATTAAAACGGCGGTGAAACCAGCCTTTTGTTCAAGCGCGTCAATAGTGCCTGCTATAATTTCTTGCGGGGAATTATCTCCCCCGAAAGCATCGATTAAAATCTTCATAATTACTCTTACCCCTATTATTTAGTCGAGCGAACCAACCGTTCTTGGGAAAGGCAACACGTCTCTAATGTTTGCTATACCCGTAAGATACATTATCATCCTTTCAAACCCTAAACCAAAGCCCGAGTGGATTACGCCACCGTACTTTCTAAGGTCGAGATAATATTTATAATCGTCCTTGTTAAGACCGCATTCCGCCATTCTCTTTTCAAGGATTTCCATTCTTTCTTCCCTTTGGCTACCACCGATAAGTTCGCCTATACCGGGAACTAAAAGATCGCTTGCGGCAACGGTTTTTCCGTCGTCGTTAAGGCGCATATAGAACGCCTTAATATCCTTGGGGTAATCGGTAAGGAATACCGGCTTTTTGAACACTTCTTCGGTCAAATATCTCTCGTGTTCGCTTTGAAGGTCCACACCCCAGTAAACGGGGAATTCAAATCTATCCTTAACCTTTTCCAAAATATCAATTGCTTCGGTATAGGTAAGGCGCTTAAATTCGTTATTCTTAACGTTGTTAAGCCTATCTATAAGCCCCGTATCAACGAATTTATTAAGGAATTCCAACTCTTCGGCACAAGTTACCATAACTCTTTCAATGATATATTTAACCATTGCTTCTGCGCAGTCCATATCGTCTGAAAGGTCGGCAAACGCAAGTTCAGGTTCTATCATCCAAAACTCTGCGGCGTGACGAACGGTGTTGGATCTTTCCGCTCTAAACGTAGGTCCAAAAGTATATACGTTAGCAAACGCCATAGCGTAGTTTTCAACGTCTAACTGACCTGAAACGGTAAGGCTTGACTTTTTGCCGAAAAAGTCTTGCTTATAATCGGTAGTTCCGTTTTCAGTCGGAACGTTATCTAAATCCAAAGTAGTTACTTGGAACATGGCACCTGCGCCTTCGCAGTCGCTACCCGTAATAATGGGCGTATGAACGTACACAAATCCCCTTTCATTAAAGAAACTGTGGATTGCAAACGCAGCCTCGCTTCTAATCTTAAAAACAGCGTTAAAGGTATTCGTTCTGGGGCGAAGATGCGGAATAGTACGCAAAAATTCCATTGAATGGCGTTTTTTCTGCAAGGGATAATCGGGCGTGGAACTACCCAAAACCTTGATTTCCGACGCATTAATTTCAAATGGTTGTCTGTTTTCGGGTGTCAAAATAAGAGTACCCGTAACCATCAAGCAAGCGCCAACGTTTTGCGACGCTATTTCGTCGTAATTTAAAACCTTGTCCCTATCGAAAACTATTTGACAGTTCTTAAAGTACGAACCGTCGTTAAGTTCTATAAAGCCGAACTGTTTAGAGTCCCTTATAGTCCTTGCCCAACCACAAACGGTAACCGTCTTTCCACCGAACGACGCGCTTTCACTAAAAATGCTTTTTAACTGT
>CASDPM010000131.1 GCA_949282465.1 uncultured Bacillota bacterium | reverse complement strand
AGAATGGGTTAAAAAAGGTTTCATTGCTATAACGCCGATCTTATTCGATAGAACGGATTTTTCCAAAATAGAAGAAGTGAATAAATTATGCATAAAGTTGTAATTGTTGGTGGTGGACCGGCAGGTTTAATGGCGGCTTATTATTCTGCGTTGCAGGGAAATTACACCGTTTTATTTGAGAAAAATGAAAAAACGGGTAAAAAATTGTATATTACAGGTAAGGGTAGATGTAATCTCTCAAACAACGTACCTGTTGACGAGTTTTTAAATAACGTCGTATCAAATTCAAAGTTCTTATACGGCGCTTTGAATTCGTTTACCCCTTACGATACCTTGTCTTTTTTTGAGAATAGTGGGCTTAAACTAAAAACGGAGCGTGGAAATAGGGTTTTTCCACTTAGTGATAAGGCTAGTGACGTCACTAAAACACTTGAACGGCTTTGCATTGATTTGGGTGTTGATATAAAACTTAATATGCTTGTGGAACAAATTAACGTTGAAAATGGTCATGTTAAAAGTGTTACCATTAACGGCGACGATTTTTTGTGTGATAGTGTTGTAGTATGTACGGGTGGTCTATCTTATCCGTTAACGGGCAGTACGGGTGACGGCTACAAATTTGCTAAACGATTAGGGCATAGCATAATAACGCCTCGTCCGTCGTTGGTTGGGATAGAATTAAACGGGCAATATTTTCGTGATGCACAAGGGCTTTCATTAAAAAACGTTTCATTGATTGCAAAAGTGGCTAATAAAACAGTTTTTAACGAACTTGGTGAAATGCTTTTTACTCACTTTGGTGTTTCAGGGCCTATCGTTTTATCTTGCTCATGCTTAATTAACCGTGCGAGCGTTGATGATTTAGAATTATATATTGATTTTAAGCCTGCGTTAGACGAAGAAACTTTACATAAAAGAATTATCAGAGAAGTTGACAGCGCTAGAAATAAAAGCGTGTCAAATATGTTGCGTTCATTATTGCCCAAGAATATTATTCCTGAAATTTTAAGACGGTGTAATATAAAAGAAGATAAAATTTGTAGTGAAATTACCGTTCAGGAACGCAAACTTTTAATTGAAGTGATGAAGAAATTTAGTTTAGATTTTAAGGCGTTTAGACCGATTGAAGAAGCAATTGTTACTTCGGGTGGTGTGAACGTTAAAGAAATTAACCCCAAAACCATGGAAAGTAAAATTGTTAAAGGTTTATTTTTTGCGGGTGAGGTTTTGGACGTGGATGCTTTTACGGGTGGTTTTAATATTCAAATAGCCTTTTCAACCGGTTATTTGGCAGGAATAAACGCTTAATAAATAATGGAGATTTACCTATGGAAAAAAGAATTAGTATTGCTTTGGACGGCCCTTCTGGGAGTGGAAAAAGTACGGTTGCAAAACAAATTGCTCAAAAACTAAATATATTATATTTAGATACAGGTGCAATGTATAGGGCAACGGCGCTTAAAGCCATTTCGCTTAATATTGACACATTTGACGAAGAAGGTGTTAAGACTTTTATTGATGATATAGATTTGCAAATTAAGTATTTTGATGGGACTCAACACACTTTTTTGGACGGACAGGACGTTTCGGAAAAAATTAGAGAACCACACGTTTCTATGGCTGCGTCAAATATTTCAAGCCTAAAATGTGTAAGATTAAAAATGGTTGATATGCAAAGGAAGATTGCTCAATCTATGTCGTGTGTTTTAGATGGTAGAGATATAGGATCATTCGTTTTGCCAAATGCTGATTTTAAGTTTTACGTTACTGCGAGTGTTAGAGTAAGGGCGGATAGACGATATAAAGAACTTGTTGCAAAAGGTCATAATGTTGATTTTGACGATTTGGAAAAAGAAATTGAACAACGTGATTATAATGATAAAAACAGGGATTTTGCGCCATTAAAACAAGCCGAAGACGCTATTTATATTGATACTTCGGATATGAACGTTGAAGAAGTAGTTTCTAAAATTTTAAGTTATATAGTTTAATAGGTGTGTCATGAATTTTTTTCATAAAATCCCCATTTTCTTTTTGAGTTGGTTTTATCCTTGTACTATTCACGGAAAAGAAAATATTCCAAAAGACGGCGCTTGTGTT
>CASDPM010000130.1 GCA_949282465.1 uncultured Bacillota bacterium | reverse complement strand
AAGACGATATAGACAGTTTGTTTGACGGTGCATTCGTTATGTCTTCTACTAAGCATACACTAATCAACCGTTCGGCGATAGTGTATGAACTTGACGACGTTAGGCGTCTTGCAAACCCCATAGGTTCGGTAAGTGAAATCTTAAAGGGTAGATTGTCTTTCGTTGTATGTAGTAATTATTTTGTAGATTTAGTTGTTCCCGTTATAAAAAATTTGGGTGTAGAAAACGTAGAATGTGTTTCGTCATCTTTGGCGGAAGCCCTTTATTTGGTTGATGCGGAAATAAGGGATAGGCTTGCACTCTTTGTTGACGTTGGCTATATATCGAGTACGATTACGCTTGTTCAAGGTGATGGAATACTCTATCAACGTTCATTTTCCTACGGTGGTGGATATATAACTGCTGCTCTTATCGAAAAATTTAATTTGGATTTTGACGTGGCGGAAAAACTTAAAAGGAAAGTTAATCTTTGTTCGGTTTCTCGTGGTGGAGATTACGATTTGATTTCCGACGAGAACGGTGCTTATTATAGTGTAGAAGAAGTAAAAGGGACTATATTTAACAGTTTAGACGCTCTTTGTGAAACGATTTCCGATTCTATTGAACAATCGGGTTATACACTTCCCGATTACGTGTCGTTAATGATAACGGGTGGTGGAATAAGTTATTTGCGTGGTGCAAAAGAACACGTTTCGTCAAGGCTCGGTATGGCTGTTGAAGTTATTGCGCCAAGTGTTCCTATGATGGACAATCCCACCGATTCGTCTTTGTTGTCGCTTTTGGATTTGGCGCTTGAACAAAATTGATTATAATTTATAAATAAATGCATATATAATACGGAGGTTTAAAATGTACGGTCAAGAAAATTTTAAGGTTAGTTCTGCTGTAATAAAAGTTATGGGCGTCGGTGGTGGCGGTTGTAACGCTGTGAACAGTATGATTGAATCAAATATCAATAGCGCAGAATATATTGCGGTAAATACCGATAATCAAGCGCTTTTAATGTCGAAAGCAGGTAAATGTTTGCAAATCGGCGAAAAACTTACAAAAGGTTTAGGCGCAGGCAGTAATCCCGATATAGGTGAAGCTGCTGCTGAAGAAACCAAGGAAGAAATTGAAAATGCATTAAAAGGAACAGACCTTTTATTTATAGCCGCAGGTATGGGCGGTGGAACGGGAACGGGCGCTGCCGCTGTAATTGCTAGAATTGCACGTGAACTCGGCGTATTGACGGTCGCAGTCGTAACTAAACCGTTTTCTTTTGAAGGAAGAGTAAGAAACGAAAATGCAAATAAAGGTATTGCAAATCTTAAAAAATACGTTGACACCTTAGTAATAATTCCCAACGATAAACTTTTGCAGTTTTTGCCTGAACATATAGGCATGCTTGACGCTTTCAAGGTTGCCGACGATATGCTTAAACAAGGTATTATAGGTATAGTTGATCTTATTGCAACGCCTTCGCTTATAAACCTTGATTTTGCCGATGTTAATACCGTAATGCGTAATCAAGGCTTGGCGCACATGGGCGTAGGCCACGCAAAAGGTGAAAATAGGGTTATAGAAGCCGTAAGACAAGCCGTTTCAAGTCCATTGCTTGAAACTACTATTGAAGGTGCAAAATCGGTTATTCTTAACGTGACGGGTGGCAAAGATCTTATGCTTAGCGAAGTTAATGAAGCCGCTAATTTGGTTCAGGGTATTATTGACGACGGCGCAAATATCATATTCGGCGCAACAATTGACGATACTATTGCCGATGAAGTTAAAATTACAGTTATCGCAACTGGCTTTTCACCTAACAATCAATCTTCGGCTAACGACGTTGGGGTAAAGCCTGCAATAAACGTAAATAAACCTGCTGAACCTAAACTTCCCGAAAGTAACGTGCCCCCGCTACTTAGTGTTATTGAAGAAGAAGAGAGAAAGGCACAAGCAGCACAAGAGATTATTGCTGAACCCACACCTACTGTTTCAGAACCTGTAATAGAAAGTGAGCCCGAAGTTGTAGAAGTTAAAAAGCCCGAAGAAAGCAAGGGTAAGGAATTGCCTGCGTTTATGAGAAAACTTTTTAGGAAATAATAGGGATTTAAAAATTGAAACGCCGTCTTAATCGACGGCGTTCTTTTATTTGATTTTTTTGTAAGAAAACCATAAAATTGTTAATATTTGTAAAGGTATGCCGATAAGGAAAACCATCCATAAAGCGACGGGTGGGTTTATAAGCGTGTTGATTAAGGTAAGATACACCGCAAGGATTATAGTCCAAACTAAAAGGGAAGTACATATTGAGTTGAATAACGTTTTTCCCCAAACCGAAGTTAGTACTAATAAAACTATAAGAGTTACGGGTATTGCGTAAATAAACGCTAGCCACGTTTCGGTAATTGTGGGAAAGATTAGGCTTGCAAAGGTAAAGAATACCGTTGCTACAAGCCAAACTAACCCTGCCGAGCATAAAGCAATTATGCACCTTTTTTTGCCCAAATTGCGTTGGTGCTTAGGCTTTGCTTCTTTTGGCTCGGAAATAAGAGTATCGATTGTAGTTCCGTAAAAATCGGCAATTTGTTTTAATACTGCAAGGTCTGGTACAGATTCGCCACGTTCCCATTTTGAAACTGCTTTGTCCGAATAATTTAATTTAAGCGCAAGTTCGGCTTGTGTTAAATTGACGGATTTTCTAAACATTATTAAGTTTTGCGCAAGATTTTCTTTTACATCCATATCGTTATATTAGCATAATAAAAGTAAAAAATCAACAAAAAAACGTTCGTTTTTGTTAAATTCTACTTTTAGTAGAGGTGAAAAAATATCTCTCTACCGCAAAAATAAAGTGTAGAGTAAACAAGGTGTTTTTAAGTTGTTTTTGGTTAAAATATTATGTATTATGGAAAGGAAATTAAGGAGGTGTTATATGAAAATTGCTATTTCGTGTGAAACTGCTGCTGATTTTAACAGAGAACTTATAGAAAAATTAAACGTACACGTTGTGCCTTTTCAAATACTTTTAGGTGATGAAAATAAATTTGACGGCGAAATTACCACCGATCAAATTATAGAATTTGTAAATAAAACGGGTATTTTGCCTAAAACAGGCGCTGTAAATATTGCGCAGTTTGACGAATATTTTGGAAACCTTAAAAAGAGTTATGATGCGATAATCCACGTATCTCTTTCGTCGGAACTTAGTAGTACGTTTTCTAATGCGCAACGATCCGCGGAACAAATGAAAAACGTTTACGTTGTTGACAGTAGAAGTTTATCTACGGGTATTGCTCTTTTAGTGTTGTATGCGCGTTCTCTTGTTGAAAAAGGACTTCATGCCGATAATATTTATAATTTACTTTTAAAACGTGTTCAATATGTGCAAGCAAGTTTTGCGCTTAAAAGGCTTGACTATTTATATAAAGGTGGAAGATGCAACAGTTTAACGTATTTTGGGGCAAATCTTTTAAAAATTCGTCCGCAAATTATCGTTAAAGACGGTAAAATGATTTCGGGCAAGAAATATAGGGGATCTTTCGATCACGTGGTTAAATCTTATTGTAAAGACACACTAGAACAATTTGATAATCCCGATTTAGAAAATGCTTTCGTTACCTATACAACGGCAGAGCCAGAAGTTGTTGACATAGCCGTTGGTTTTCTTAAAGATAGGGGATTTAAGAACGTTTACGTAACTCGCGCTGGTGGAACGATAACAAGTCATTGTGGTGAAAACTGCTTAGGAATTTTGTATATCAACGACGGTGGCGTTGAATAATAAATAAATCGAAAAAAGAAAAACACAGATAACTTTTTTGTTATCTGTGTTTTTTGGTCGGAGTAGCGAGACTTGAACTCACGGCCTCTTGCCCCCCAGACAAGCGCGCTACCAACTGCGCCATACCCCGAACGCATTTTATTGTATCACAACTTTTTTTATTTTGCAACAAATTTTAACTAATGAATAGACACTTTTTTAAAAAAATGTTACAATAATTTTAATTTTGAAAAATAGTTAGGTTTTGTATGAGAATTAGAAGAAAAAAACATCTTGATGAAAGAATGCAAATGGTTTCTAGTGTTGTTGCCGTTGCCGAAAGGGACGTGATAAACGTTTATAAGGCGATAGAAGATAAAAGGTATTTTAATATAGAACAGTTATTTGGTAATAATAACGAGATTGAAATGGACGTTGGGTGTGGAAAAGGCTCTTTTATTTGCGAACTCGCAAAAAACAATCCGAATAAAAATTATTTTGCCGTCGAAATGATAGAAAATATTATAATCGTCGGTGCGGAACGCGCGAAAGAAGAAGGAATTAAAAATCTAAAATTCGTCAATACCGGTGCTGAATATTTGCCAAGGTATATAAAAGACGGCTTAATCAGTAAAATTTATCTTAATTTCTCTCCACCGTATCCAAAAACAAGTTATGCGAATAGAAGACTTACTAACGATAGGTTTATTAAGGTATATAAGCAGTTGCTTTGTGATGGTGGTATTATAGAACAAAAGACCGACGATAAAGGGTTTTTTGAATACTCCTTAGAACAGTTAAAAAAACACGGGTTTGAAGTGGTGGATTTATCGCAAGATTATATTGAAGGTAAGATAGTCGACAACGTTTTAACTGAGTTTGAAACAAAGTTTAATTCTCTAAAAGTCCCCGTATATATGTTACGTGCAAAACTAAAATCAAAAAACGCCGAATAGGCGTTTTTTTGATTTTTAGGGTTTGATTTATTTGTTTTTAGTTAAAATTCTACTTTCGGTAGAATTTATTTTTTTCTCTAAAAACGGTTGAGTAAGTGTCTATTAGGTGTTTAGTGGCGCATAAAAAAAGTGTAGAGCAAATTCTCTTGTTAAAAAATTTTT
>CASDPM010000129.1 GCA_949282465.1 uncultured Bacillota bacterium | reverse complement strand
TTTCCTTTTTCGTATTAACCTTTCTTAAATCTTAGTCTATTTTTTGCTCTTTGCCTTAATGTACTCTTTCTTTAAGTCTTTCTCGATTGATATTTTTACTATATCTCTCTTTCTCTCTCTATGCAGTTGTCAATCTACTGTTCCACGACTACGGTCGGGTGTGGCATTTTCTAAAAAAAGCCACAAAAAATGCCATCACTCAAAACGATAGCCTATACATATTACCATTTATAAAACTTTAAGTCAAGCAAATAACAAAAGATTTTTCACTTTTTTTTAATTTTTTTCTAAACAATTTTAAACAGTTTTTTTCGCCTTTTTATAGCCACTTTTCCCCAAGAATTAAAGAGCATTAAAAAAATCCGCAACGATTGTTGCGGATCTTAATTTGTTTATCTATTAAACGTTTCCTTGAGCCTTCATTGCTTCGGCAACTTTAATAAAGCCTGCGATATTAGCGCCTGCCATATAGTTACCCGGCATACCGTATTCCTTAGATGCCTCGTCACAAGCCTTAAAGATACTCTTCATAATACCTTTAAGTCTTTCGTCAACTTCGTCAAACGACCAAGAAAGTCTTAAAGAGTTTTGGCTCATTTCAAGACCGCTAGTTGCTACGCCACCTGCGTTTGCAGCCTTTGCAGGTCCGTAAAGAAGACCGTTAGAAAGATAAGTATCGATTGCTTCGGGTGTAGAAGGCATGTTAGCACCTTCGGAAACAACTTTACAACCGTTCTTAACGAGAATTTTTGCGCTTTCGCCGTCGATTTCGTTTTGAGTTGCGCAAGGAAGAGCAATATCACAAGGAATAGTCCAAATACCCTTACAACCTTCGTGATATTCAGCGTCCGCATGGTATTTAACGTATTCAGAAATTCTCTTTCTTTCAACTTCTTTAATTTGTTTAATGCAATCGAGATCAATGCCGTTCTTGTCGTAGATATAACCGTTACTATCAGACATTGCAACTACTTTAGCACCAAATTCAGTTGCTTTTTGGCAAGCGTAAATTGCAACGTGACCCGAACCCGAAACGAGAACGGTTTTACCTTCGAAACTAGTGCCGTTTGCTGTGAGCATTTCTTTGGTAAAATAGCAAAGGCCAAAACCGGTTGCTTCCTTTCTAGCGAGCGAACCGCCGTAAGTCAAACCCTTACCGGTGAGAACGCCAACCCATTCATCGCGAATTCTCTTATACTGACCAAACATATAACCAACTTCTCTAGCGCCAACACCGATATCACCTGCGGGAACGTCTACGTCTGCACCGATATGACGATAAAGTTCGGTCATAAAACTTTGACAGAAGTTCATAATTTCGTTATCAGATTTGCCCTTGGGGTCGAAATCCGAACCACCCTTGCCGCCACCCATAGGGAGAGTGGTAAGACTATTCTTAAAGGTTTGTTCAAAACCAAGGAACTTAATAATACCAAGGTTTACGGACGGGTGAAGTCTTATACCTCCCTTATAAGGACCAATAGCAGAGTTGAACTGAACTCTAAAACCACGGTTTACGTGGGGTTTGCCGTTATCGTCAATCCAAGGAACTCTGAAAATGATTTGTCTTTCAGGTTCAACGAGTCTTTCGAGAACGCCTGCATCAACCAAATCCTGTCTTTTTTCAATAACAGGTTCAAGAGTTGACAAAACTTCGGTTACTGCCTGAATAAATTCAGGTTCGCCAGGATTTCTCTTTTCAGTTCTTGCCAAAAGGTCAAGCAAATACGCATTTTTAATAGCCATTTATTTTTCCTCCGTTAATTTTAAGATTATTTACTATTGCATTATAACACACTTTTACCTAAATGCGTTAACTTTTAATATTGTAATTTTTTATATTCTTTATTATTTTAGATTATGTTTTATCAAAAACACCATTGAAGGTCGACTAAAACTGAAAACAAAAGCAACAATATAAGCCCAACCGTATGAATAATCCCCTCCACTTTGCGATTAACGGGTTTTTTCCTAATCCACTCGATTGCAGTAAACACTACCCTTGCCCCGTCCAAGGCGGGAATAGGCAATAAATTAAACACAGCAAGGTTTACGCCTATAAACGAAGTGATATTAAGTAGGTATCTAAACCCACCTATTTGAACTGCTTCGGCAGTAGTTGCAATCGTGGTAATAGTTCCGCCTAACGAACTTATGCCAAGCCGTCCCGTTAGAAGTTGACCTAAAACGGTAAATATCGTTCCTGCGAGTTTAAATGAATACTCGAAACTTCTACCGAGTACACCGAAAAACCCAAACTTAACGAAAGTAGACCTAATGCCCGCATTCTCGTAATCAACGCCAAGTGCTTGATACAACGGCTTATAATCTTCCACGTTTTCAAAATTAGTGTTTGAACGAAGTTTGATTTTAATATTTTGGTCCACACCCTTTCTACGAACGACAAAATCAACTTCATCTCCTGCCGACTTACCTTCCAAAGCGTTCATTAAATCGGTAATAAGATAAACGTTTTTGCCGTTTGCCGAAAGAATAATATCGTTTTTCTCAAACGAATATTCTTGTGAATAGTTAGCGTCTTCGGTAACGATAGAAGTAACGTAAGCAGGCTGGCCGTAAACGCCGAACATTGTAATTATAACGAGAACGGCGAGAATATAGTTCATAAGCGCGCCCGAGATAAGTACGATTATTCTTTTCCAAGGTGCTTTTTGATTAAACGCCTCAGGGTCGGTATCTTCCTTATCTTCCCCTTTAAAAGCACAAAAACCACCCAAGGGCAGTACGCGTATAGAAAAAATTTCTCCGTTTTTCTTTTTCTTCTTAAATATTGCAGGTCCGAAACCTATTGCAAACTCTTCTATACCAAACCCCAAAATTTTGCCCGCAATATAATGACCGAGTTCATGCACGGTTATCATAACAAGCAAAATCAATATGGCAATAAGAACGTAGCCTACGTACGTCATAACTTCGGCAAAAGAAGTCAATAACAAAAAATCCATTAAATCTTAAAACTTTCCTTTACGATTTTTCTCGCAAAAACGTCGGCGTTTTCAAGACTTTCAAACCCGTCTATATCACCGCCGTTGAATTCGTCCAACGCTCTTTTTATGCTTTCGTAAATATCAAGATAACCTATTTTGTTTTCCAAAAACAATTTTACAGCCATCTCGTTCGCGCCGTTAACTACCGCCGGATAAAGCCCACCCGTTCTTCCCGCATCAATAACCAAATTCAAACAAGGAAATCTTTCTGAGTCAGGCTTTTCAAATGTCAACGTTTTTAGCGTGGCAAAATCCAAAGACTTAACGTCACAGTTAAATCTTTCGGGGTAAGTGAGCGCAAGTTGAATAGGCAATTCCATCGTGGGATAACTCATTTGCGCAAGTACCGCGCCGTCACAGTATTCTACCATAGAGTGTATGATACTTTCCCTATGAATTATAACGTCAATATCGTCAAAAGATGCACCGTAAAGCCATTTTGCCTCCAAAACTTCAAATCCCTTGTTGACGAGCGTCGCACAATCAACGGTTATTTTAGCGCCCATTGACCAGTTGGGATGTTTAAGCGCGTCTTTTACCGTAGCATATTTCAACTGTTCTTTTGTAAAATCTCTAAACGCACCGCCACTTGCCGTCAATATAAGTTTTTTGAAAGGCTTATTAAAATCAAAATCAAGTGCTTGCCATATAGCAGAATGCTCACTATCAATAGGCACTATCGAAACGCCTTTTTCCTTTGCCTTTTGCATTACGAGCGAGCCACCAACGACAAGGCTTTCTTTATTTGCAAGCGCTATATTTTTACCCTTATTGATAGCATCTAATACAGCGATAATTCCCTTAAAACCTACTAGTGAAACGATAACGACGTCGACTTCGGGAATAATGGCGTCGGTAAAAGCGTTTTCACCAAAAGAAAACTGCGTTTGGGAAAATTCCGAAACGTCCGTTTCGACGGCAAGCGTCGCTACCTTTGGATTAAATTCTTTTACTTGGTCCACAAACTCTTGGATATTACACCCGCCCGCAAGCGAAACTATGCCGAATTTGTCGGGATGACGACGGCAAACGTTTAACACCTGTCTTCCGATTGAGCCCGTGCAACCTATAAGAGCAATTTTCTTCATATTTTTCAACTAAACTAGTAAGAATACTAACATTATAAAAGGACTTGCAAAAAGCATTCCGTCTATTCTATCTAAAACCCCGCCGTGCCCTGGCATGATTTTACCCATATCTTTAATGCCGACTTTACGTTTTATGAAACTTTCAAACAAATCCCCCGCTTCGGTCAAGAAACTTGCCACCAAGCCGACCAAAACAAAAAACAGTACGGGAGAGAAAAAATTTAGTTCAGGCGTAAATATAAAATACAAAATAAGCGAGCCTAATGCACCGCCAACAAGCCCACCGATAGCGCCTGCGACTGTCTTCTTAGGACTTAAATTAGGACAAAGTTTTTTTGCTTGACCTTTTCTTATTTTATTATAGGTCATGCCAACTAAATACGCCATAGTGTCGGCGCAAGGGGCAATAACGAATATTAAAAGCAAGGGCAAGAACCCTTTTTCACCCAAACCGTTCACGATTAACGTAGTAAGCAATAATAATGCAGGGTAAATATACCCTAAAAGTGAAACGCCTAACTTTTTAAGCGTTGTAGACGATATCACCGCATCAATAAAGAGTTCTACGTCTATCATCAAAAAAGCAAAAATAAGCGCAAAATTCCACCCACGTCCTTTAAATACGAACAATTCGAACACCGTATAAATCGGCACGAACAATATTCCGTACACAATCGTTAAGATGACGGTGGTTTTTCTAATATAAGGTTTTAGCGCGCGTACAAGTTCAAACGTTCCAAACCCACACAAAAACCATATTAAAATATTAAATACGGCGCTGTTTACGTACTCTCTTAAAAGAAAGAAAGCGGTTATAATCAAAACGTAACAAGCGCCGGAGATAGTTCTTATAAGCATAAATACCCTTAATTAAATTTTCCCAAACCGTCTTTTACGTCCGACAAAACTTTCCAACGCTTTATCAAGTTCAGTTTCGCTAAAATCGGGCCACAAAACGTCGGTAAAATACAATTCACTATACGCGCCTTGGTAAAGCATAAAGTTAGATATACGCATTTCCCCACCCGTTCTAATAATAAGGTCAGGTTCACCAAACTGCGCGGTATAAAGTTCTTGCGAAATGCCGTCAACGGTAATTTCTTGACCTTTCTTGATAAGCCTATTAACGGCATAAACGATTTCTTGCCTACCGCCGTAGTTGATTGCAATATTCAAAACGTGTTCGGTGTACTGCGCCGAAGCGTCCATGCATTCCTTAATGGTTTTTTGCAAATCGTCGGTAAGTTTAGTCAAGTCGCCCATTACGAACAAACGCACTTTATTTTTTATAATCTTTTTAATAAACTTTTTAAAATAAACTTTAAGAAGTCGCATAAGTTCGTCTACTTCTTCTTGCGGACGCGCCCAGTTTTCGGCGGAGAACGCATAGAGAGTAAGCGTTTTTATTCCATTTTGAAAAGCGTGAGTAACTATTCTGTCAACGTTAGCAGAACCTGCGTTATGCCCGTAAGAACGCTTTTTACCACGACTTACCGCCCAACGCCCGTTACCGTCCATAATTATACCCACGTGTAAGGGTTTTTTATTCTCTTCCATGAATATTATACCGACATGATGTCCTTTTCTTTATCGGCGCAAAGTTTATCAATCTTATCAACGTTTTCAGAGATAACTTTATCAACTTCCTTTTCGCAAAGTGCGTGTTCGTCTTCGGAAAGTTCTTTGTTGTTTTTCATCTTCTTTAACGCGTCCATAGCATCTCTTCTAATGTTTCTAACTGCAACCTTAGAATCTTCCGCCATTTTCTTGATTTGCTTTACAAGTTCTCTTCTTCTTTCTTCGGTAAGTGCAGGGAAAGTAAGACGAATAACCTTACCGTCGTTTACGGGGGTTATGCCAAGGTTTTCTGCAAGAAGTTGCTTTTCAATTACTTTAAGCATAGTTGCATCCCACGGTGCTATAACAAGACATCTACCTTCTACAACCGAAAGGTTACCCACTTGATTGATAGGCGTGGGCGTACCGTAATAGTCAACCAAAACCTTGTCTAGAATGTGCGGATTTGCACGGCCTGCACGAATGGTTATATATTCGCCGTTTAATACGGAAATAGTTTTATCAACCCTTTCCATTGTTTCCATCATAATCATTTCAAATTGTTCGTTTTCGATAGCCATAATAAATCTCCTTTACTTATTTAATGAGTGTCCCTATTTTTTCACCCGTTACTGCACGAACGAGTGCGTTGTCTTCAAATAATCCGAAAGCAAGAACGGGGATTTGGTTTTCCATACAAATAGTGATAGCCGTAGTATCCATGGCGCGAAGTCCCCTTTCAATATATTCCTTATAAGAAACGTTTTCAAGTTTAACCGCATCTTTGTTAACCTTGGGGTCGGAATCGTATATACCGTCGACGTTTTTTGCGAGTAGAAGAACTTCCGCATCAATTTCAGCCGAACGTAGTGCTGCCGCCGTATCGGTAGTAAAATAAGGGTTACCCGTTCCACACGCAAAAATAACAACTCTACCCTTATGTAGGTGGGACATTGCCTTTCTTAAAATATAAGGCTCGGCAACTCTCGTAATGGTAAGCGCCGTTTGAACCCTTGCAGGAACGCCCTTTCTTTCCAAAGCGTCTTGAATAGCAAGCGCATTAATAACGGTTGCGAGCATACCCATGTGGTCGGCAGTACATCTATCCATTTCCTTACCCTGTCTACCACGCCAGAAGTTACCTGCACCGACGATAATGCCTATTTCAACGCCAAGATCTCTAACTGCAATAATTTGGTCGACAATGCTACCTAAAACCTTTTCGTCAATACCGTTACCCTTTTCCCCGGCGAGCGCTTCGCCCGACAATTTTATAACAACTCTTTTGTATTTTGTTTGCGCCATAAAACGTTCTCCTTGTTTTTTCAATTATTTATTATATACTATTTTCCGCCTTTTGTCTATATCAAAAGGCAAACTCGTCCAAAATACACCCAAATAAATATGATTTTTATTATCTTTATTTGTCATAAAAAAACCGACTGAAAAAATCAGTCGGTTTAATTCAATAAAAAGAAATTATTTCTTCATTTGTGCTTCTACTTCAGCAGCAAAGTCGTTGGATTTCTTTTCAAGACCTTCACCCATTTCAAAACGAACGAAACGCTTAATAGAAAGAGTTTTGCCCATTTTGTCCGAATAACTCTTAACGAGTTTTTCAATGGTCATGCTAGGATCTTTAACGAATGCTTGGTTCAAAAGGCATGCTTCTTCATAATATTTCTTAACTCTACCTTCAACCATTCTATCTACGATAGCAGCGGGCTTACCTTCGTTAAGAGCCTGCGCTTTAAGAATTTCTTTTTCGTGTTCCAAAACTTCTGCGGGAACTTCGCTAGCGCAAAGGTAAGTGGGTTTAGCAGCAGCGATTTGAAGAGCAACGTCGTGTGCAAGTTCTCTTGCGCTGTCGCAAGTGCAACCGTCAACTTCAACTAAAACGCCAACTTTACCACCCATGTGAATATAACTTTCAACCAAACCGTTTTCGCTTACGAATTTAGCGAAACGACGAATAGCAATTTTTTCACCGATTTTAGCGGTCGCTGCAATAGTGTCTGCTTCCTTACCTTTGATAAGTTGTTCAGCGTCTTTAACGTCGTTTTCGATAACGTAATCAACAACGCTGTCAACGAATGCTTTATATTGATCACCCTTAGCAACGAAGTCTGTTTCACAGTTAACTTCTACAAGTGCGCCAACGTTTCCGTTAATTTTAGCGGCAACGATACCTTCGGCAGCAATTCTAGATGCCTTTTTAGCGGCGGTTGCAATACCTTTTTCTCTCAAAAAGTCAACAGCCTTTTCCATATCGCCGTTGGTTTCTTTAAGTGCTTTTTGACAATCTGCAACGCCTGCCCCCGTCTTCTTACGGAGTTCCATTACGTCTTTACTTGTAAACATAATAATATTTCTCCCTTTATGATTATTCTGCTTGTTCAGCGGTTTCTTCTACTTCTGCAACTTCTTCGGTTGCTTCGGTCATTTGTTCGCCTTGATTTGCTTCGATAACTGCATCAGCAATAACGGATGCAATAAGTTTTACTGCTCTAATAGCGTCGTCGTTACCAGGGATAACGTGGTCGATAAGATCGGGATCACAGTTGGTATCGGTTATAGCAACGATCGGAATATGAAGTTTTCTTGCTTCCATAACAGCAATGTCTTCTTGATCGGGGTCAACGATAAACATAACGCCGGGAAGAGTTCTCATATCCTTGATACCGCCAAGGTTCATTTCGAGTTTATCTCTTTCTGCTTTGAGTTCACTAACTTCTTTCTTGGGAAGAAGGTCAAATTCGCCCATCTTTTCCATATTGTTGAGTTTGTTAAGTCTGTCAACTCTGCTTCTGATAGTTTTGAAGTTGGTAAGAGTACCGCCGAGCCATCTTGAATTGATGTAATACTGACCGCATCTTTCTGCTTCTTCTTTGATTGCTTCTTGAGCCTGCTTTTTAGTACCAACGAAGAGTACGCTCTTGCCTTGTTTAGCCATTTCTACAACGAAAGGATAAACGTCTTTTTCGATAATTTCAACGGTTTGTTCAAGGTTGATAATATGAATACCGTTTCTTTCGCCATAAATGTACTTCTTCATTTTCGGATTCCAACGTCTAGTTTGGTGACCGAAGTGTACGCCCGTTTCAAGGAGCTGTTTCATAGTGATAACTGCCATAATAAATTCCTCCGTTTCTTCCTCCCCGTCGCTTTGGTTATCAAGGCTACATTTCCGATTGAAAAAGTGTATTTTCGGAAACACGAAAGCCTTAAAGCGTATCGGGTGCGAATTTTTGCTTGTATATTTTAGCACAAGCGATATATTTTGGCAAGGATTTTAAGCCGTTTTTAAAGATTTTTATTATAAATAAAAAGGACTGCGTTCAAGCAGTCCCTTAAAAACTATTAGATTAATCTTCAAGAAGATTATTTAAGTGCCATAGTGGCATCATGTAGTCAACGCCGTGATTGTTTTCCTTGTTGACAAGGCTACCCGAAAGTATACCTATAACCTTACCCGTATCAACCTGAATAACGGGGCTACCCGAATAACCTGGTTTAACGTCAACGTCAAGCATAGTGTATTCTACGCCTTTTACGATTTGGTGCGAAGATACGTAGCCTTTACATAAACTAATACCTAAACACATAACGTCGTCTGCAATCATTTTGCCCAAGGGGTAACCCAAGATTACTACTTCCTTGCCGAGTTTAGCGGGTTTTTTCTCGATATTTACTTCAACGTAAGAATAATCGCCGTCTTCTAATTTAATAATTGCTATATCTTGTTTTTTGGACATTGAAACGAGTTGTGCTTTCTTAAACGTTGCCTTGCAGTCAATACTTATCTTTGCCGAAATTTCTTTTGCACCGTCAACAACGTGTGCGCAAGTTACGCAATAACCGTCACGCGTTACGATAAAGCCCGTTCCACTACCACTATCGGTTTCTATGTACACAACTGCCTGAATATAATGATCTTCGTCGGCATAATTCAAAAGTTTTTCACTCTTAACGTTCAAAAGACTTTTCTTAATGCGTTTCATATCCGAAAAACCAAAATTAAAGTCTTGTTTTTGTTCACCGTCGTTAGACCTTGCTTTTTCTACCGCAAGACACCATTTAGAGTGAAACTCTTGAATAACTTTAACGCCCGTCTTGGTTTCGTCGTCAATACTTTCACCGTCGATATTTTGAAGTGATACGCAAATAACGATAAGATTATCTTTGAAAATTCTACCGTAATCAATGTCCGAATAAGCGTCGACCATGGCAAAAAAATCTATAAACTCGTCAGTTTTGCCCACAAGATATTCGTCTATGCTCTTTATAAAATTACAAGTCGTTTCGTAAGAAAAATCGCCTATCGTATCCCACGTGAGTTGATTTCCGTTGCCGTCTTTATAAAGTTCGGTAACGTCTTCGTTTAATACCAACTTTGAAATAAATTGCCTTTCGAGATTGCAAATTTCGCCGTTCGTAAGGGCAAGTTTAAGTAACATTGATTGCAATATCAAGTCAAACTGATTTTTTGCGATTTTTGCCGAAAACTTCGGTTGAACTTTTATAACGGCGTTACTTAATTCGTCGATTACGCCTTGCAATTCGTTATATGCGTCTATCGCCCTATTAAAAATATCCTGTGCGCCCATCACTTACTCTCCTAATATAAGTGTATTCTCTTACGTTAAAAATTATTTGTCTTCGCCTTCAAGTTCCATTGCTTCGTCAGCGAGTTCGTCTTCATCTAAAAGCCTACAAAATTCTTCAAAGACTTCTTCCAAAAGATCTTCGTCTTCAACGGGTAAGAGTTCTGCCGTTTCCTCGTCGTCACCGCTAACTTCAAAGATATAAAGATCGTCTTCGTCCATATCTTCACGTTCTTCCGCAGGTTCAAAAGCCGAATATACTTTATTCTTGTATTCAATAGTTCCTACAAAGAAAAATTTAATCTTCTCCCCGTTGTCCATTGTAAGTTCTACAATGCCGTCGTCTTCCATATCGCATCCACAATCGCAACCGTCGTCGTGTTCACAACCACAGCCACACATTTTCTTTTCTTTTTCACTCATGATAATATCTCCTATAATTTAATTTTTGTTTTTGTTGAGTTCGTGTAAAAATCCTTCCAAAATAGTTGTCGCCGCCAACGCGTCAACGACCGACTTGCGCTCTTCCCTACTCTTGCCCTGCGCAATAAGTTCTTCTTCCGCCTCGCAAGTAGAACAACGCTCGTCCACGGTATAGATAGTGATACCAAGCAACTCTTTCAACTTGTCGATAAAAAACTGTGCCTTTTGCGTTTGAATACTCGGCGTGCCGTCAAAATTCACGGGTAGTCCGCAAACGAGCGCCGTCGCACACTTTTCCTTAACGTAGCAAGAAATTTTTTCCAAGTCCTTTTTTAAGTTCTTGCGAAAATAAGTTTCTACGGGTAGTGCGTAGGTATTAAAAGGATCTGATACGGCGACGCCTATACGCTTATCGCCGATATCTAAACACAAATATCTTTCCACTCGATTATTATAGCACAACACCAAACCTTTATGCAATGTTTTTTGAAAAAAAGACGGGTATATTCACCCGTCTTTTTAACTTTAATTATTCTTGCGTTTTACTCTTTTTTTCTTTGCCGAGTTCGCTTATCTTTTCTTGAACCTGTTTTTGTCCGTCCTTAACCATTTGTCTAGCCTTGACGGAGTTGGTTACGATAAGCGCACCACCGACCATGCCGAGCAATACGCCGGTCAAAAATTTTTCGTCCATATATTCCCCCTGTCAAAACTATTATGCGCATAATTTGTCGGAATATACGACCTATAATAAATAATCAGTCGATTATTTTTTCTTGCTCATGTAATCTTCGATTGCTTTCTTAATGGCTTCTTCCGCTAAAACCGAGCAATGGATTTTTTGTGTGGGAAGTCCACCAAGCACTTCTATAACCCTTTTGTTAGTGAGTTTAAGCGCTTCTTCAATAGTCATGCCGATAACCATTTGAGTTGCAGTAGAACTCGTTGCAATAGCGGCAGCGCAACCGAAGGTTTTAAACTTAGCGTC
Source organism: uncultured Bacillota bacterium (assembly GCA_949282465.1). Classification (GTDB taxonomy): domain Bacteria; phylum Bacillota; class Clostridia; order Christensenellales; family Borkfalkiaceae; genus UBA1259. The sequence goes on along the minus strand of CASDPM010000129.1, from coordinate 1,997 downwards.
AACTATAACGTCGTTTTCGATACGAAGTGATATTTGCATTATATCACCGCACTTTTCGTTGCCGACCGTACCTATTCCATCGGGATTTTCTATTTCGCCTACGTTTTGTGGATTTTTGAACGCTTCCATTACCTTTTCGCTATACATTTTTAATTTCTCCTTCTGCCTTAAATAACGGGGACATAGCCCTTAATCTTTCAACCGACGACTTAATAACGTCAACGGCGTAATCTACTTCTTCCATCGTATTGTGTTTACCGAACGAAAACCTTATCGAGCCGTGTGCTAACCCTTCGGGAAGCCCAAGTGCCAACAACACGTGCGACGGTTCTAACGAACCCGACGAGCAAGCCGAACCCGACGATACGGCAATCCCCGCCAAATCAAGACTGAAAAGTATTGATTCACCTTCGATATACCTAAACGAAAAATCGGCGTTTGCAGGAAGTCTACCCTGCCTTGGTCCGTTAAGTTTTACAAACGGAACTTCTGATAACACTCTATCAATAAACCTATCACGGAGCGAAGAAACGTATTTAAAATTTTCTTCACGCTCTCTATCGGCAATCTTAAACGCTTCGGCAAAGCCTACGATTGCGGGAACGTTGGTCGTTCCACCACGTTTCATCCTTTCTTGATGACCACCCGTCAATATACTTTCTACCTTAACGCCGTTTCTGATATACAACGCGCCTATGCCTTTCGGCCCGTAAATCTTGTGTCCGCTAATAGACATAAGGTCAACGCCGAGTTCCTTAACGTCGGTTTTAAGAACGCCCGCCGCTTGAACGGCGTCGGTAAAGCATATAATGCCGTGCGAGTGCGCTATTTCCGCTATTTCTTTAATAGGCTCGATAGTTCCCACTTCATTATTCGCAAGCATACACCCTATAAAAATAGTATCTTCACGAATTATGCTCTTTAAATGCTCTAAATCAATAACGCCGTCGGCATCCACCTTCATAAAACTTACTTCAAAGCCTTCTTTTTCAAGCGCTTTTGCAGTAACGATCATAGCCGCATGCTCGATAGGGCTTATTATAAGATGCTTGCCCTTGCTTTTATAAGCATGCGCAACACCACGAAGTGCCCAGTTATCGGCTTCCGTTCCACCCGAAGTAAAATAAACTTCGTTGGGTTTGGCGTTTATTATTTTTGCAATCGTATCACGCGCTTCGTCAACGGCTTTAACCGCTTCTCTACCAAACACGTGTTGACTGTTGGCATTACCGAACGTCCCCGTAAAGTAAGGTATCATCTTGTCGAGCGCTTCTTTGCATAACGGCGTGGTTGCCGCATGGTCAAAATATATAGGTTTGTTTACCATAACTTTCTCAATTCTCCGTTAATAACCTGTTGTAAATTCATACCGTCGAGTATATCGTTTATACCCTCGTAAAGTTTTTTCCATACGATGCTCGAAGGGCAACATTTACATTTGCCGTCCGATTTAACGCATTCTATAATTTCCATATCGTCTTCAAGCGCACGAACTATCTCGCCCACGGTAATCTCTACGGGTGGTTTTGCAAGAAAATACCCACCGCTTGCGCCACGGCTTGCCGTTACTATTCCCCTAGAAGACAACATTCGCATAATCTTTTCTAAATATTTACCCGAGACGGAAATATAATTTTCAAGCGTACTTGCCGAAACCGCTTTGTCAGGGTAATTTTTACCGAGTATATGGCACGCCATAAGCCCGTAATGCGTTTTTGACGATAACTTCATTTTTCACCTAATTGCAACCTTTTTGGTTGCAATTATATTATAGTCTATCGCGCGAATAATGTCAAATATTTTTATACGGTAAAAGTACAAAATTTAAAACAAAAAAAAGCGACCAAATTAGTCGCTTTAATTTTTTATATAATAGGTTAATATTCAGCATTTCCTTCAATTACGTGAGTATGTTTAGTCACCCATTGTTTCATTTTAATCCATAACCATAAAAAGTAAATACCAAGCGTTATAAGTCCCAATAACAACCATTTAAT
>CASDPM010000128.1 GCA_949282465.1 uncultured Bacillota bacterium | reverse complement strand
AGTGAAAGATAGGCAAATATAATATATCTTTGACCACAGGTCAAAATATAACTGCTTACGCAGTTAGCGTTCGCTACGCTCGGCTAAACTGTTTACTGCGTAAACAATATCACTTTTTGCCACAAGACTAAAAATATAACTTATATCTTTAATTTTTGTGCATAACAAAAGCCCACCATATTTCGCTACTTGCGAAGTATGGTGGGCTACACTTTTATTTTGAATTTATATCCCTATGGCTATTACAGTTTTCGTGGAGTTTTTTCTTTACCTTTATTCAGTTCGTAACGCTACAACAGGGTCTTGTTTTGCCGCCTTTCTTGACGGAATTAAACCCGATAGTACGGTTAAACCTATACTTAACAAAAGCATTATTCCTGCGGTAGTAATAGGCAAGGTCATAATTGCAAATCCTGCGGCGTTCTTAACTATTATATTAACTATTGCCGACAATAGGTAAGTAAACCCTATACCGATAAGCCCTGACGACGCGCCGATTATAAGCGTTTCGGCATTAAACAAGTTTGCAACGTCACGCTTTCTTCCACCAAGCGAACGTATAACGCCTATTTCTTTTACTCTTTCCACAACCGAAACGTAAGTTATAATTGCTATCATAACGCACGAAACCACTAATGACAACGAAGTAAACGACACAAGCGCTATGGTTATTATATTTATCATAGTATCTATCATTGCGATTATTATCGACAAGGTATCGTTATACACGATTTCCGTTCTATCTTCAAAAGCGATAGTTTTGTCGCCAAAAGTAATCGAACCTTCTTCGTTCCACTTATCGAGATATGCCGTAACTAAATCTTTATTTTCAAAATCCGAAGGGTAAATACTTATTTTCTCGGCAAGATTGATGCCACCTAAATGCCTTAAAGAAAGCGCGTAAACGTCACCTCTGATACCGCTTGCCCCTCCACCAGTTATACTTGCAAGAAAACTTGACATAGAATCGAGTGTTCCAACCATAGTATTGCCCGTTAACGGTGTTGTATAATCTTCATAGTAATAGGTGTAAGAATACGGAATAATAGCGCTACCGTTCACACTTACTGCACCAAAACCGTCGGTTACCATACCGCCGAACGAACTTACTTCACCTTCACTATCAGTCATAAAGTCGTTTACGTATTTAACTATCTCGCTATCCATACTATTTTGCAAAATATGTTGAGTGAGCGCTTCGGTATAATACATACCCGCATCCAAGCACCCGAATGAAATTTCTTCCTTAGGCATTAAAATACCAACTATTTCTAGTTCAATTTTGGAATTTTCATCAGTAGCCACGCTAAATTCCGACGACGAATCGTTATAAGTGAACGGTTCATTATGGTCTGTTGTCCCCGGGTTAGACGAGTTTGCGTTAAACACTATATCGTTGCCATACCAAACGAACTTTTTATTCTTTAATTCTTGGTAAGAAAACTTATCTTTAATGCTTTCAGGGTTATTATTCTCGTCTTCATCCACGTTATAAATAATGTCCATGAGCTCTTCTTGCGTATAATACCCTAATTGAGCGAGCATAAGATCGGTTATCGCCCTATTCTTATTAAGAACTAGCATAACTTCGTTCTTTTCGGTGGCTACACGTCCACCGTCGATTAAATCGTACTGCGAAAGTATGTATTCACTATCGGACATAGACTGCATATAAGTATCGCCGAGCGACGCTATCATTGACGACTGATCGGCAAACTGCGTCTTCTTCATTATGCTTGTGAATACCGAGCGTATTCCCGAAAGGGATAGATTGTCTTGTATTTCCGAAGTAACCACGTAATCGGTATATATATTATTAGTAACGTCTAATCCATAATCAAGATTTAGCGTTGCGTATTCTTTGGGCATAGAAGTTACGAAGTCAACGTAATCTTGCGTAATTTCGTTGGTCGTCATAAACGAATCCATAGTTTTATACTGCTTTGCAAGAAAATCTATCATTGACTCTACGTTGACGTAACCTTCTTGCATGATAAATTCTTTTTTATCGTCGAAAGTCATGCCGTTCATCATGGCGTCAAAATCGTAACCCGTTTCTTCTATCGTGATAGGGTTGCCAGAGAGCATATCGTCTTGCATATCAGCAATAAAACCCCTAACCCCCGTCGATACGGCAAGCACGGCGGATATTCCTATAATTCCTATCGACCCTGCAAACGAAGTTAGCAACGTTCTTCCACGCTTGGTAAACAAGTTCCTTGCCGAAAGTTTGAAAGCCGTCCACCAACTCATTTTGGCTTTCGCTTTCTTTTCTTTTTTAGGTGTTTCCTGTTCGTTAACTAAATCTTGTTTTTGCGTATATTCCGCGCTTTCTTCTTCAATAGTATACGGCGCGGTGTCTTCAACTATTTCGCCGTCAACAAGACGAACTATTCTCGTTGAATATTTCTCGGCAATCTCGCCGTTATGCGTTACCATAATAACCAACTTTTTCTTGGAAATCTCTTTAATAAGATCCATAATCTGAACGCTGGTTTTACTATCGAGCGCACCCGTAGGCTCGTCGGCAAGAAGAATATCGGGTTCGTTAACTATCGCACGTGCAATGGCTACACGTTGGCATTGCCCACCCGAAAGTTGGTTGGGGCGCTTATAGTATTCGCCCTTTAATCCAACCTTATCGAGCGCCAACATTGAACGCTTTATTCTTTCTTCCTTAGAAACGCCCGATATGGTAAGCGCAAGTTCAACGTTCCCTAAAACCGTTTGGTGCGGAATAAGGTTATAACTTTGAAAAACGAAACCTATTCTTTGGTTACGGTATACGTCCCAGTCTCTATCGGTAAAATTTTTAGTGCTTTTACCTTGAATAAAAAGATCCCCCGAAGTATACTTATCAAGTCCACCCACGATATTAAGCGTGGTAGTTTTGCCACAACCCGACGGGCCTAAAATAGAAACGAATTCGTTTTTGCGGAAGGCGATATTAAGCCCTTTCAAGACTTCTATCTCACCACCGGCGACCTTGTAATTTTTGGTTATATTTTCTAACCTGAGCATTTGTATTCTCCTAACCCTGATTATAACAAGGTTATTATATCATTTAAAATTTAAAAATCCTTTAAAAACATTGTCTTAAAGGATTTTTTTATATAGTATTTTAAATTATTTCGGACATAGCGGTAACAAAACCCGTAACGTCTTCAATCGCAAGTCCTTCTAAAAGCCTTGCTTGTTCGTATAATACAAGTGCATATTTTTTGAGCGTTTCTTTGTCAGTTGCAAAAAGTGTTTTAAGTTTTTCGGTTATCTTATGTTCTGCGTTGATTTCAAGTATCTTTTCTGCACTTACCTTTCCGTCCGAATTAGGCATTGCGTTTAGAACTTTTTCCATTTCGATTGAAAGTTCACCACCAGCAGTCAAGCATACGGGGTGAGTTTTCAACTTACTAGAAAGCCTTACTTCTTTAACTTTACCGTTTAGACTTTCTTTAATAAAGTCGAGCATATCTTTAAGTTCAGCCGTCTTTTCTTCAAGTTCCTTCTTTTCGTCGGCGGTATCGAGCGAGAAGTCGGCATCGGTAACTGCCTTAAACTTCTTGCCGTCGTATTCGTTTAAGATTTTTGCAACGAATTCGTCAACCCCGTCCTTAAAGTAAAGTATTTCGTACCCCTTATCTTTCGCCTTTTCAATCTGCGGAAGAACGGCTATCTTTTCATACGATTCGCCACAAGCATAATAGATTTCTTTTTGTTCTTCATCCATGCCCTTAACGTAATCAGCAAGCGTTACAAGTTTTTCTTTTCTAGAAGAATAGAACATCAAAAGGTCTTTGAGTTCTTCCTTTTTAGCGCCAAATCCTGCGTAAGCGCCAAACTTAATGCTTAAACCAAACTGTTCAAACATCTTTTCATAAGTTTCACGGTCGGTTTCAATCATCTTTTTAAGTTCGGAACTAATTTTCTTTTCGATACCGTTAGCAATAGCCTTAACTTGTCTATCTTGTTGCAAAATTTCTCTCGAAATGTTAAGACTTAAATCGGAAGAATCAACAATGCCCTTTATAAAACCGAAATAATCGGGCAAAAGTTCTTCGCACTTTTCCATAATCATAACGCCGTTACAGTAAAGTTTTAAGCCTTTCTTGTAATCCTTAGAATAATAATCGTAAGGCGTGCGTGACGGAATAAAAAGCAAGGTATCGTAAGTAACGGCGCCTTCAATTTTGGCGTAAACACTCTTTAAGGGCGCTTCAAAATCGTGAAACTCGTTCTTGTAAAACTCCTTCAAGTTTTCGTCGGTAACCTGATTTTTAGGCTTTTTCCACAACGGGACCATACTGTTAAGCGTTTCTTCTTCCCTTACGCTTTCATATTCGGGCTTATCTTGGGGCGAACCTTCTTTTACCCTACTTCTAGTTACCATCATCTTTATCGGGTAACGAATATAATCGGAATACTGCTTAACAAGCGACGTGATTTTATATTCTTCTAAAAAGTCGGAATATTTATAATCTTCACCGTCGGCTTTCAAACTCAAAACGATTTTCGTTCCAAATCCATCCTTTTCCGTTTGGGTTACGGTGTAACCTTCAACACCCTTGCTTTCCCACTTAAAAGCCACTTCGCTACCGTAAGCCTTGGTATAAACTTCGATTTTATCGGCAACCATAAACGCCGAATAAAACCCTACGCCAAACTGACCGATAAGTTCGCCGTCAGTCTTGCCCTCGTTTTCCTTTTTGAAAGCGAGCGTTCCGCTTTGCGCAATCGTGCCAAGATTTTTTTCTAAACCTTCTTCGGTCATGCCGATACCGTTGTCTTCAATGGTAAGCGTGCGCGCGGTTTTATCGATAGAAATATTTATCTTAAAATCCGAACCTACCGTAGTATCGGTAAGCGATATGTATTTTAACTTATCTATCGCATCGCTTGCGTTTGATATAAGTTCACGCAAAAAAATCTCTTTGTTCGTATAGATAGAGTTAATCATTAAATCTAAAATTCTTTTTGATTCCGTCTTAAACTGTTTCATTTTATTACCGTCCTCATGTTTAGCACTCTCTTAATTCAAGTGCTAAATTCTATTATATACTCATTAAAAAATTTGTCAACTATTTTACGTGCTTTAATTCAAAAACGCCCTTAAATAAGGGCGTCTTTGAATAATGAAAGGAGGTCAGTCAATCTGAATATTTTTTCGTTCGATCTCTTTCTGCTTGTTTTCGGGTACGGTTAGAGTCAGCGTTCCGTTAAGGTATTTTGCCTTTACGTCGTCTTCGGTAACGTTTTCGCCAACGTAGTAACTTCTACTGCACGAGAAACTTCTTTCCTTTCTAATGTAAGTTTTATCATTCTCTTCCTTTTCTTCACGCTTTGCTTGTACGGTTAAATATCCGTTCGATAATGAAATGCTTATATCCTCTTTTTCAAACCCAGGCATATCAATAGAAAGTTCATAGCCGTTGTCAATTTTTTTCACGTCAGTATTCATACTGTGTCTGCCTGTATATACGACGGGCTTAAAAAATTCATCAAACATATCGTCGAATATACCAAATCCAAAATCGTTGTTTCGTCTTGTTAAATTGTTTTTCATAATATATCTCCTTATAAATTTATTTTTTTTTAGCAATCTTTCAAGTCGATTGTTAGCACTCTCTCTTGTCAACTGCTAATTATATTATATCCTAAAAATAAAATTTGTCAACGATTTTTTAAAAATTTTTTTAAAAATTTTTTACAAAATAAAAAATCGTAAGGAAAATCCTTACGATTAGAATGTGAAGTTTTTGTGTTTATATACGAGTTATTTGATGTTTTTAATACTTTCTAATATATGTTCGGCGTAAAGTTTTGCAACGTTTACGCCAGTTACCTTTTCTACGCCTTCAAAAAAAGCGTTGGAATTTACTTCGCAAACGACGGGGTTGCCGTCTTTATCGGTAAGCAAGTCTACCCCACAATAATCAAGCCCTATAATACGCGCGCATTTTTCCGCAGTCTCTATAAAACTTTGTGGAGGAATAATAGGCGTGCCTTTGCCACCCGTGGCGATATTTGAACGAAAATCGTTGGGGTTAAACCTTTCCATACACGCAACGGCTTTTCCGCCGATAACGATAATTCTAATATCTTTACCTTTGTTAAAACCTATATATTCTTGGAAAATATGCGGTTTTAATTTAACCTTTTCCATAATAGCAAGAAGTTCATCTTTATCGTCTGCCTTGTAAACGCCTTTACCCATGGAGCCGAAACTTTCTTTAACGATTATAGGGAAACCAAGCCTTTTTGCAATCTTATCGGCGTGGCTATTTGGCACGCTACTTTCCGCTGAATAGCAAAGCGTTCCAAAAATGGTATCGGGTAGTTTTATATCGTGCCCAGCAAGACAAATGCAGGTTTCCGCCTTATCGTCGCAAATGCGAACGGCGTCGTGCCGATTAAAAAGGCGAATTCCACACTTTTCAAGCGTTGCGGACAAATACTTATCTTTATCAAGATAAATAATAAAATCCACGCCGTTTAGCGCAGAATTTAACTTTCCATTAGTTATACCCGAAGACAGAAAGCCGTCGGCAATAATTTCCGTTTGAACGTTAAGGGCGGAAAATTCTTCTTTTAACCGTTCCGCCTGATCGACGCTTTGTTTTGGTATTAAATATGGATTTATTAAGATTAAACCTTTAATATTGCCTGTATTTTGCATCACTAACTTTAATTATACAATAGTAAAGACTATTCGTCAAGGGGGTTTTGGGTAAATTTTATAGAGTAAAATTTTTTAAAAAGGTATTGACAAGATATATACGCCATGCTACACTTTAAGTGTAAAAAGGATCCAAGGTCATTATGAAAAGTGATTACAAAAGTTTCCTTTACATATAAGTAAAAAAGGAGGTATAGTCCAGTGTACTCAAATGAAATAACCGATCAGTCGGAAACTATGCCGAAGGTAATTTCCAGATAGAGAACGTAACGGTTCGGTAGATAGCCCCACGAAAAAGACTGTAAAGAAAGTAAGGTGCGGGAGAACAGAGAGTCAATAAAATCCGAATCAACTCTGTTTAGAAAATATCTAATCGGCAAAAAAATAAACTCATAATAACAAAAAACTGAATATGAACCCACCGATTATTCGGTGGGTTTGCTTTTTATTAAAAATAGCCGAATTTTAGTGGCGTAGCGATAGGGATTATTGCTACGCCACAACTATATTTGCCTAACGGCAAGTTATATTGCTAAAAGCAGTGATATTTTGCTACGCAAAGTTTTATTTTCCCTTTCGGGAAAGTTGTGGCAAATATAACATAACTTTAACCGAAGGTTAAAATATCACGCAAGAAACTTGCATATCACTTTTAGCCACAAGGCTAAAAATATAACTTAAATCTTTAATTTTTGTGGATAAGAAAAGCCCACCATATTTCGCTTTTTGCAAAGTTTGGTGGGCTACACTTTTGTTATTGCTTAAAAATCCCTATGTCTATTAAATTTTATCGGCTATTTTATCTTATACGTTTTCAGTTTTTATAACCATTCCGTCAATATCTTTTAAGGTAAGCGTTCCGTCTTCTAAAATAAGATAACTGTGCGCCGTTCCGTTTTTGGGTAAAGAAGTCGAACCCGCGTTTGCAAACACGGTATCCCCTAT
>CASDPM010000127.1 GCA_949282465.1 uncultured Bacillota bacterium | reverse complement strand
ATGAACTTATGTCTTTTTCGGACATGACTTTTCCGCATACGTTGTTTAGGCTTTTACTCACCGAACAGTTGTATCGAGCATTTTCTATAAACGGTGGTAGCGCTTATCATAAATAAATTCATACAATAGATTTATGGATTTAATTTGTGAGATTGAAAGTTTTTATAAAAAGTTTAATGGAAAGAAAGGATTTATAGGAAAAACCGTCAATGGTAAAAACCTGCCCTTTTTCGTGGTTGAAAAATCTTGTTTTCCAAAAGTAATTTGTCAATATTCTATACACGCAAGGGAATATATAACAAGTTTTCTTGCATTAAAGCAAATTAAATATTTCGCACGCTATGGAAAAGTTGGTACTGTATATTTTATTCCCGCCGTCAATCTTGACGGGATTGAAATTTGTCTAAACGGAAACCCACTTTATAAGGCAAACGCACGGGGCGTAGATTTAAACGTCAACTTTGATGCTAAATGGGGTACGGGCGAGCAAAATAAAATGGTTAAAGGCGATAGCGACTATATAGGTGAAAGCCCTTTTTCCGAACCCGAAACCAAGGCGCTTAGGGACTTTACACTTTGCGTTAAACCTGATATTACGGTAAGTTATCACAGTAAGGGTGAAGAGATTTATTACGAGTTTGGTCAAAGCCAACTTGAAAAACGCCGAGATTATATTTATGCCAAAGCCGTTGCGAAAGAAACGGGGTATTTAATAAGGTCTACGCCAAATTCGGCAGGTGGATATAAAGACTGGTGTATAGAAAAACTAAAAATACCTGCGCTTACAATAGAAGTAGGTAGCGACTTACTTGCTCATCCGATTAAAGAGTGTAGTTTGCCCGAGATATACAAAAAAAATAAAAGAGTGATAAACGTTATAACGGAGACCTTTTATGATAGAAAAATTTATGAACTTGGCTATAAAACAAGCGCAAAAAGCCCAAAAACTTGACGAAGTTCCTATCGGCGCAGTTATCGTTAAAGATGGAAAAGTTATAGCAAGAGCGCATAATTTAATGGAAAAAACCCAACTAGCGACAGCCCACGCCGAGATTTTGGCAATAAATAAAGCGTGCAAGAAACTTAAAAGTTGGCGTCTTGACGGCGCGGAACTTTTCGTCACGATAGAGCCGTGCCCTATGTGTGCAGGCGCTATTGCTAACGCTAGAATAAAAACCGTTTATTTTGGTGCGTATGAAAAAAAGAGTGGTTCGGCGCAGAGTAAATTTAATATTTTGACCGATAGTGGACTTAATCATACGGTGGCTTTCGTTGGTGGAATAAAAGAGAAAGAATGTTCGGGAATTATAAAAAATTATTTTAAATCGAAGAGAATACGAAAAAGCCTTGACTAAAAGATTTATTCGTCGTAAAATATAAGCGTACTGAATGTACATAAAGTTACATTAGGAGAAAGATAAAAAATGATTACACACGGCAACGCTATCGAACTGTTGGCAGGCAATTCCAACAAACCGCTTGCAGAAGCAATCGCAAAGGAATTGAAAATTGATTTAAGCACGGCTGAAGTTGGTAAGTTCAGCGACGGGGAAATAAGCATTACGCTTCCCAATACCGTTAGGGGTAGGGACGTATTTATTATTCAGTCTACTTCGGCGCCCGTTAACGACAATCTTATGGAACTTCTTATAATGATTGACGCTTGTAAGCGTGCATCTGCTGGTCGTATAACCGCAGTTATGCCTTACTTTGGTTATGCCAGACAAGATAGAAAGGCTCGCCCAAGAGACCCGATTACGGCAAAACTCGTTGCGGATATTATTACTACCGCAGGTGCTGATAGGGTACTTACTATGGACCTTCACGCAGCGCAAATTCAAGGCTTTTTTGAAATCCCCGTTGACCACCTTTACGGTGCGCCCCTTCTTGCAAGATACTTTAAGAACAAGATGGACGAAAACTGGGTAGTAGTTTCGCCTGACGTTGGTTCGGTTGGTAGGGCAAGAAATCTTGCATCAAGGGTTGATGCATCACTCGCTATCGTGGACAAGCGTCGTCCCAAAGCAAACGCAATCGAAGTTATGAACGTTATCGGTGACGTAAAAGATAAAATTTGTCTTATGGTAGACGATATGATCGATACCGCAGGCACGATTTGTCAAGGTGCAGAAGCACTTGTTAAAAACGGTGCAAAAGAAGTTTATGCTTGTTGTACACACGGCGTTTTGAGTGGCCCTGCAATGGAAAGAATTACAAATTCGCCCATTAAGCAACTTGCCGTATTAAATACTATTGATATGCCTGAAAGCGTAAGGTCAAACCCCAAGATCAAGGTTATATCGGTAGCAAAACTTATTGCAAGAGCAATTACGATGGTTTATTCCGATTCGTCGCTCTCGTCAATATACGAAGACTAATAAAAATTTTACGAAAGAACGCCGTTTTCAAAAAACGGCTTTTTTCAACTTTAAGGAACTGATAGATGAAACTTATCGTGGGGCTTGGTAACCCCGAAAAAAAATACGAAAAAACCTTTCATAACCTAGGGTTTATGTGCGTTGACTACGCCGTTAATAAACTTGGCGAAACGTTTTCTAAAACCAAGTGCCGTGCAGTTATTAGCGAATTTAAAATAGGTAGAGAAAAGGTCATATTCGCAAAACCGCAAACGTATATGAATTTGAGTGGCGAAAGCGTAAGGGAACTTTTATCGTTCTATAAAATAGACCTTTCGGACTTGATAGTCGTATACGACGATTTTGATTTGGAAAAAGGCACAATCCGTATTCGTGAAAGCGGTTCGGCAGGTACGCATAACGGTATGCGTAACATTATCGAACTTTTAGGAAGAACGGATTTTCCGCGCGTTCGCGTTGGTTTTAAACCTGACGTTCCGTCGCGTATCCCGTTAATAGATCTTGTGCTTTCGGGTAAAAGGAAGAAGATAAAGCGCTTTTCGATAATGCGATAGCGTGCGCAGGCGACGCTCTTATAGCGTTTGCAAACGGCGCTAAAATACAAGACGTCATGCAAAAATATAACGGTAAAGCAAAATAAAATTTTCCGTTTAAGGCTTATACATGATTAACGACATTTTAAATTTTAAGAACGGGCAAAATTCGGTAAGCGAATTATTGTCAGCCGTCCGCCAAGGTATTCCTTCGGCGGTTTTTGGCGTTACCGACTCGTTTAAAAATTATATCGTTTCGGTAATAGACGATCCTGTTTTATACGTCGTTAAAGATACTATAACCGCGCAAATAGCATCACTTGCTATACAAGAATTTTCGGGCAAGAAGACGGTTGTTTTAACGCCCAAAGACGAGATAGTAAGACCGAATAAGGCTTTTTCCAAAGAGAGTACTTATCAGCGCATTACGGCGCTTGGTAACCTTAAAGATGCAAAGGTGCTTATCGCTACGCCGGACGCACTTATGCAAAGATTTTCGCTATCGGTAAATACGCTTAACTTTGCCAAGGGTGAAGACTATTTTAGAGAAAATTATCTTTCCGATTTAGTCGCTATGGGTTACGTTAGGGTGGATTCGGTTGAAAGTAAAGGTACTTTCACTATCCGTGGCGACGTGCTTGAAATATTCCCTGTCGATTATGAAAATCCTATCAGAATAGACTTTTTTGGCGATACTGCCGAAACGATTAAATATTTTGATCCCGACACAAGAAAGGTTATTGAATTTACCGATAAGGTAACGGTTATCCAAGCGACGGAAACGGTTTTCTCTGAAAACGACTTGTTTAGGGTGAAAGAATACCTTTTGCAAGAACTTTATTCCGCAGAAAAGAATAACGACGTTCGCAAAAGAGTTATTGTAAACGATATGTTAACCGCCGTCGAGAATAAAGACTGCGAATCGCTTGCGGTGCTTTCGTCATTAAGCGATAATTCGTGTACGGTAAAAGATATTCTTTGTAAAAACACCGTCGTGGTGTTTGACGAGGCGAAGAGAGTTTATGAATTTGCGAACCTTTATCAAACGGAATTTATCGAAAGATTTAATTCGCTTAAAAGCGCAGGTGAAACCTTTTCAGTTGTCGATAACAATCTAATCTCGGTCGAAGATTTAAAAGGCGTTCTTAATAATTATAGAACGGTGGCGTTACAAACGCTATCTACCACTATACCTTTTTTTAATCCACTTAAAGTGGTTACGCCTACCGTTAGCGCCGTTGCAAACTACCGTTTGGATTTTAAGGAAATATTTAACGATATTTCCAACTGGGTAAAAACAGGATATTCGGTTTTGGTTTTGACGGGTGAGAGTAAGCGTACAGTAAATTTTACCTGCGATTTGTCGGGTATAGGAATAGCGTCTACTGCCGATAAGCGTAACGCTAATTTTACGGGCGTAAGCGTTCTTTCCGATAAACTTGATAACGGGTTTGTCTTCCACGAAGAAAAACTTGCCGTTATCGGTAGTGGAAACTTATTTGCAAAGCCCGTTTCTGCACGCAAACTAAAACCGAAAAAACAAACTTTCTTTACCGCTCCCGAAACGGGTGATTACGCCGTGCATGAAGTTCATGGTATAGGTCGTGTTTTAGGCAGTAAAAAGATAACCACCACCGAAGGAACGAAAGATTATATCGCCGTTGAATATTACGGTGGCGATACTTTATACGTTCCCGTTGAACAAATGGATATTTTGACCCGTTATCTAGGCGGTGAAAAAAGCCCAAGGCTATCTAAAATCGGTGGCAGAGATTTTGAAAACGTTAAGCGCAGGGTTAAAGAAAGCATTAAAAAGATGTCTTTCGACCTTAAAAAACTTTACGAAGAGAGAAATGCGCTAGTTGGAACTAAATTTGTGGACGACGAAGAGTTGCAAACTGTTTTTGAAAACGCTTTCCCGTTTGAAGACACACCCGACCAAACCGTTGCAAACGAAGAGATTAAACGAGATATGTTGTCGGGTAAGGTTATGGATAGGTTAGTATGTGGTGACGTGGGTTTTGGTAAGACCGAAGTCGCTTTCCGTGCGGCGTTCCGTGCCGTAGCCAACGGTAAACAAGTGGCTATGCTTGCACCGACTACTATTCTTACCGAGCAACACTATAACACCGCAGTCAGTCGTTTTCAAGGTTTCGGCGTTAAAATAGCCTGCCTTAATAGGTTTAAGACGACCGCTCAACAAACGGCGATTATATCAAAACTAAAAAGTGGTGAAATAGACTTCGTTATAGGCACGCATAAACTTTTGAGTAAGGAAATCGGGTTTAAGGATTTAGGGCTTTTGATTTTGGACGAAGAACAACGATTCGGCGTGGAACATAAAGAAAAAATCAAACTTCTAAAAAAGAACGTCGATACGCTTACGCTTACCGCAACGCCTATTCCAAGGACGTTGCATATGTCTCTTTCGGGCATAAGGTCGATAAGCACCATAAACACTCCGCCTAAAAAAAGATTGCCCGTTCAAACTTACGTCACCGAAGAAACCGACGTGCTTATTAAAGATGCCCTTATAAGAGAAAGAAATAGGGGTGGTCAATCGTTTATACTATATAATCGTGTAGAAAGTATTTTTACTTTTGCCGAAAGAGTGCATTCGATAATTCCAGACTTAAAGATAACGGTGGTTCACGGACAAATGGAAGAACGCCTAATGGAAAAAAATATTATGGAATTCTATCGTGGCGAAACTGACGTTTTGATATCTACCACCATAATAGAAAACGGTATAGATTTGCCAAAGGCGAACACCTTGATAGTAATAGACGCCGATAGACTAGGGCTATCCACCCTTTATCAGTTAAAAGGACGGGTTGGTAGAAGTGACCGTTTAGCGTACGCCTACTTTACTTTTAAGAGAGAGAAGATTTTGACCGATACGGCGTATCATAGGCTAAATGCAATAGTAGAATTTGCAGAGATGGGTAGTGGTATAAAAATCGCAATGCGCGACTTGGAAATAAGGGGCGCAGGTAACGTTTTGGGTGTCGAACAACACGGGCATATGGACAAAATCGGTTACGAACTTTATTCTAAACTTTTGCGTGAAGAACTTACGGGCGAAGAAGAAGTTGTTCCCGAACTCGACGTAAGAGTTTCGGCGTTTATACCAGACAAGTATATAGAAAGCAATTCGGCTCGCATGACGGCGTATAAGGAAATTGCCGAAATAGACTCGTTGCAAGCCGAAGAAGAAGTGAGAGAAAGGCTTTCTTCGGAATACGGAAAAATCCCCGAAGAAATTGATAACCTTATCAATATTGCCGTGGTTAAGCGCTCGGCAACGAAACTCGGCGCAATACAAATAAACCTTTCAAAATCGGGTGTAAACCTAGTATTTGAAACGATAAAAGTCTTTGCAGATAAGCGACTTAAAGGCGCTATGGACGAGTATAACGGGCAGGTTAGAGTAGTCATGGCAAACCGTCCAACACTCGAATTTTTACGTACTGATGAAAGCAATTCTCAAATGCTTGTTAAGTTAAGGGGCTTTCTTGACGTGGCAATGTCAAAACAAAAGGACTAACGTAAGGTGAAAATTCAAAAGAATAAGAGAAAATCACTCATAAAAATTGCAAAAAAACAAAAAAACGATTGCAATTTTTACTAGTATAGTATATACTTAATGGGTATAACAAAAACTATATGACATTCTATATCGGGAGAATATTTATGAAGAAAAAACTTGTTGCGCTCGTAGCGATGGTTATGTCGATATTTATAGGCTTTTCCGCGCTCACGGGTTGTAATCTCATAACCGTCGATAACGAAAGGGATATGAAACAGGTCGTCGCTACCGTAAATATCGGTAACGAAGGGGCAAAGACCGATGAAATTTATAAGCAAGATATGATAATGATGTATCTTAACTACGGTTATTCCCTTGGCGAACAATATTCGCAAAGCCAAATTTTTGAAATTCTTATTTCGCAACTAATCAACAACAGAATTTTAGTTCAAAGCGCGATGAAGACTTTTGAAGACGACGCTAACTTTGTGAAGAATACCACAAAAGACAAGTGGGACGTTGAACGTTATTTGACGACGGAAGACGATATCGCCAACGATAAACTTTCCGACGTTAACGAGGCTACTTACGAAGCAATGAAGTCTATTAACGACCTTATTGATAACTACGTAGAAGACGTTGAAGAAAAGGTTGGAGATGCTCTTTTTGAAGAAGTTAGAACCACTCCTACCAACGCGGCTAAAAAAGAACTTACCGCACAGGAAAAGAGTGATTATATCGCAAAGGGTATCGATATCGGTGAAAACGATAAAGAAAGACGTAAAGCGTATAACAAAGTTTTGAAACTTTTGGAAGACAACTCACTTTTAGGTGAAGATTACGTTGACGATATTAAGCAAACAACTTACTATAAAGAACTTATCGTTTCGTCTTTTGAAAGCATCTTGATTAAAAAGTATGAAGATGCGTTGAAAGCGGACGCAAGGTCGAAAGTAACGTACGCTATGCTTGAAGAAAAATACAAAGAAATGTACGACGCGCAAGTGAACAACTATAAAAACAACGATACGGCGTTTTCTTCGGCACTCTCTTCCGCAACGGCTGATAACCCGATAATCTATACGCCGTTCGGTGGTTACGTATACGTATACAATCTCTTGCTCGGTGCAAGCGAAGAACAAACCGAAGCACTTAACAAGGTTAAAGAAGACACGACCGATACTGCCAAAATTGCAAAAGCAAGAAGAAACATTTTGCAAGGAACGATAGCAAAAGATCTCCGTGCAACTTGGATTCAAAGCGGTTACGATTTTGATTTTGCAAGTAAGAAATTTACCGGCGACTATGCTTATTTAGAAGACTCTCTTGCTTTCCAAGGCGAAGTTACTCGTCTTGTAGAAAAGACCGATAAGGTAGACGCTGAATATAGAATTGATAGCGTTACAGAATTCAAACTCGACGACTTTATCGCTCAGTTTATCGACGGGTATCTCTATAACGGCGCAGGCACGATTGAAGCGGATACTAATCCTAGTATTTATAAGAAAGTAAAGGTTGACGCTAAACCCGATAGTTATACGGAAAAGATAAACGAACTCTTGTTTGCGTTCTCGACTGACGATGGTTCGCTCAACACTAACAAAGGTTACGTAGTAGCGCCCAAGCCTGATTTTGATGGTTCTGAAACTTATATGCAAGAATTTGCTGATGCAGGTAGAGAACTTGTAAATCTCGGTGGATATAGTTACGTTATCGCTGCAACTGATTACGGTTACCACTTCATGTTCTTGTCCGAAGTAATCAGCGCAAATACCAGTTACGCAACGCTTGACGAATACCTTACAAGTTTGGGTGTCGCAAACGGATCGGATGAATTTGACAATCTTTTAGCAAACTGGGACGACGCAGATGAAGATGCTTATCTCTATAAGTTTATAAATCTTTATGCAAGTGCGGACACGGCAGTTTCCGAAGCGGAAAGCGCATTGTTCAACAAATATAACAATGACGCTAACTGTGTAAAGAAATATAAAGATGTTTATGCTGATCTTCTCGGCGCGTAAAAATTAAACGAATAATATAAGGGCAAAACAAAGCGTTTTGCCCTTTTGTTTGAAAATTATGATTATTTATTTAGACACCGAAACCACGGGACTTCGCCCGGGGAAAATTTGTCAACTTTCTTACGTTATGCAAAGCGCCGATAAAATAAAGTCGAAGAATATGTTTTTTTCGGTAGATTACGTAGAACCTAGCGCGCAAATGGTGCATGGGTTTTCCGTTCCTAAACTTAGAGTTTTGTCGGGCGGAAAACGTTTTTAAGATTTTATCGACGAAATTGAAAGCGACTTTGCTAACGCCGATTTAATTATAACGCATAACGTATCTTT
>CASDPM010000126.1 GCA_949282465.1 uncultured Bacillota bacterium | reverse complement strand
TCTTTCGTCTTATTTAATTTCATATCTGGGTTATCATTAAGTACCCCTAACCCACTACAAGGCGCATCACACAAAACGGCGTCGAAACTTTCTTCTAAGTTTTTATCAAATATCTTGGCATCTTTATGAAAGGCTTTAACGTTATCCCTTTTCATTCTAAAAGCATAATCTTCAATAAGCGAAACTCTATGCTCGTGAACGTCCCATGAAGTAACTTTATCGCATTTATACGAAAGTCTTACGCTTTTACCACCCGGCGCAGCACAACAATCAAGAAGGTTATTGCACGGCGAAACAACGTCGCAAATGGCAACGGAACCAAGCGCTTGATAGGTATATAGCCCTTTATCATAGTCGTCGTTTCTAACAAATCTCTCAGTATAAAAAACGTTTTCAAACGGTGTTTTTTGATAAGAAATTCCAAGATTTTTAAGATACTCTTCCCCGTCAATCTCATAAAAGGAAAGACAAGTTCTTTCGTTTTTAGCCGAGATAATCTTTTCCGTCCTTTCCACGCCATAAGTATTTATAAGTTCTTTTACAGCAAATTGCGGATAAGAATATTTAACTGATAAATATTCCGTTTGTTCAGTCGGCAAGGGGATATCGGCATTAATAAACTTTCTTATAGTGGCGTTTACAAACCCACTCATCCCACCTTTACCAAGTTTTTTCACAAGTTCAACGGCGTTTTTTGTAACGGCATAACCGTGTTTATTCAAATACTTTATAGCGTACATTGCTATTTTGATAACCGTTCTTATAACAAGTTTTGGTGTTTTTGGCGCAAGATGAGAAAGATAATAACTAAGTTCTATATCTTTATCAAGAACACCGTAACACGTTTTAACGGTAAGCGCGCGATTTTTTTCTTCAATAAAAGTTGATGAAATCGCCTGCTTTAAATAAGTTTTATCGCTATAAACTTTATTTAATATCGTATAGCAGTCATAAAAATAATTTAACATTAACCTAAAATATAGCCCTTAACTAACCTGCAACCACGTAAAAAATCCTTAACATCCATAGGATTCCCACCTGCTTTTTGCAATTTTTCAATACAAACGGAATTTTCCCCACACGCTACTTCCAACTTACCATCGAGACTAACAATCTCGCCTGCCTTACCTTTTGAATTAGAAACAGTCGCCTTAAATATTTTTAGTGGTTGCCCATCAACAAAAGTATAAGCAACGGGTGCAGGATTGAAAGCACGAATAGTATTAACAACGTCTTCCGCAGACAAATTCCAGTCAATTTTTGCGTGTTCTTTTTTTATCATTGAAGTATGTGTCGCAAAATTTTCGTCCTGTTTTATAAACTTAGCATTTCCACTTTCTATCAAATCAAGCGCATCAATAATCAATTCCGAGCCAAGAACCGAAAGACGGTCAAATAGTTCCCCACACGTTTCGGCTTTACCTATCGAAATGGACTTTTGTAAAATAATATCACCTGTATCTATACCTATATCGGTTTTCATTATGGTTATTCCCGTTTCAGTATCACCGTTTTTTATAGCGTAATGTATAGGTGAAGCGCCCCTATATTTAGGCAAGAGCGACGCATGAATATTTATTACGCCATATTTAGGGATATCTAAAATTTCTTGCGATAAAATTTGCC
>CASDPM010000125.1 GCA_949282465.1 uncultured Bacillota bacterium | reverse complement strand
TCATTTCATTACCGTTGGAATTTCTATTCGCAAAACGGAAAATTTCTTTATTCGTCTTATATTCTTTAATAGATATATAAGTATTTTTGTCGTACTTTGATCCTTTTCCTGCGCCAAGTTCTAAACTTATAATTCCACTACCATCAATTTTAAATAGCGACGATCTTAACATACCACGTGAATAATCACCGTTAACGTCACTTTTTAAAACCCCATTGTCAATTTGATAAACGTTTTGAAGTGCATCAAATGGGATTTGAGTGTATCCTGTAAGTCCGTTTGTAAAATCACCATTGTTAAGTTGATTTGTAGGAACAACGTCATCAAACTGTGGTTTAATATCTATTGCCATTTCCCCAGCAGGCTCGGTTTTGTGATAGGTCTTAATTGTATCAACAGCGATAAAGTCGCCGTTTCCAATGCCGTAATCACAAACTTCTACGTATAATTTTCTACCAATATAGTTTTTCAAATTTGCTCTATATTGTACAAAATCGTTTTGATTTTTACTGTTGGAATACCTTGCAATTTCTTCTTCGGTTTCAAAATCCTTTATAGAAAGGTAACACAACGCCCCGTTGGTAGCACCTTTTAACTGGAAGGTGATGTAGCCACTACCACCTAAAACGAAAGAAGTGGATTTCATAACGCCAATTTTTCCATCGCTACCCGATAAGGCAAAATATTTATCGTTTTTATTAAGAGTATCTTCCTTTGCTGTTACCGAGGAAAAGGCAAGTAAATTGTTTTCGCCTTTGAAAACTGTTCTTGTTTTCCAACCTGTCATATCCCCCGACTCAAAGTCGCCATTAACAATCTTATTTACACGGTTATTATCAACAACAACAATTTCAAATTCGCCTTTGCCTTTGGCTGATACTACTTGATATTTATAAGAACCTGCTGAAAGAGTTGAAAGATATTGTTTTTTAACAGTTATCATACCGTCATTTAAGCAATAATCGGCAGATACAATTCCATTTCCATAAATATAAGTGGGCGTTTTTCCGTTCTTTTCTACGAAAGATATGTCAGCAATCTTATCAATATTAAAAACATTGTTGTCGCTTTCATACTTGAAAGAAGAACTACAACCCGTTATCGCAAATGCAAGCACAATGCAAAGCAGTATTGCAGTTAGTTTCAGTTTCATTTTTTCACCCCGTCAAACGGATCTTTTATTACGGCTTTATGCCCTTCGGCATCGGAAAGTCCCGTATATAACGTTGCTGTACCGTCACCGTTTCTTGTAAGCCCACCCATAAACACAACGTCAATAAGGTCAAGCCTTTTATAACTTCCTTCTGCAAAATCCTTTCTTTCGCAAATTATTTTAATATCACTACATTCACTTGTATCCACGTCAAGAACAAACGTCATACCAAAGTAATGTCTAATATCGCCTTCTCCCATTGATGCTATATGCCCAATAACGCCAACTTTTCCGTCACCTAAATCTACTAAATCGTTAACGCCACCCCAACTTTCTACGTCAAAAATTTTATCTAATAAAGGTGCAGTATCAAAAGAAGTTTCATCAACTTGATCAAGCGAAGAATAAACGGCATAACCTATTGTGCCTTTACCACCACGTTCGCCTTGTGGCCTTGAAAAAATCAATATTCTTCCGTCACTTAATTTGTAAATTCTTGCATCTTTCATTTTAGCAGGGGCTTGACAAATTTTTTTAGGGTTTGCAAAAATATTTGTATAAAACACCGTTCGCCAATTGTTTATTCTGCCTGTTTCATCAGCATAAACTTCCGTTCCACTTAAAACTATTTCATTGTCGATTTCAGTAACACAAGGATCTTGCAACATATCAAACTTAATGGAAGTTTGTTCATAAGCATCCCCTACCTTTTCAAACAAAACGGTTTGCGAAAGTTCGGAATCCCTTGCTTCAACACGGCCAAAAATATATTCTTTTCCGTCTTTACTGAATTGTTTGCTAATATTATAAACGTCTTTACCAACAACCAAATCGCCCTTAAAATTAAGTTTTTCGGTGTTTATAACTATGTTATTTTGTCTATAAATATCAAGTAAATCTCTTACTCTTTGACTTTTAATTTCTATCATCCTTTTAACCCCGTTCCCGTTACACTTTCTAAAAATTGTTTTTGCATAAAACTGAATAATAACACTACTGGCAACATAGCAATTATACAAGCCACTGAAACGTAGTTCCACGGCACAATATAAGAACTTGAACCACTCTTATAAAGATTTTCAAATATGCTTATGCTGTTTGCCATAAGCCAATCTTGTTTCTCGGTTATATAAAGCGCAGGTCCATAAAGATCATTATACGTTCCTATAAAATAAAGTAAAATTACTGTTGTAAATACAGGAACGTTCAACGGCATAACAATCTTAAAAAAAGCCTTAAACTCTCCACAACCATCAATTCTTGCCGCTTCTAAATACCCTTTTGGTAACGACTCGAAAAATTGTTTGAACATAAAGATCATAAA
>CASDPM010000124.1 GCA_949282465.1 uncultured Bacillota bacterium | reverse complement strand
TATATATAAATAATATTATTAAGTTGAAATTTTCAAGTTTCTTTTAATTTAGTTTTATTATAATTTGATTAAATCATTCACAAGGAGAAGCAACATTGAAATCAAAAGGATTTAAAACACTATGGATTGTACTTGTGCTTGTCGTCGTATTTATCGCTGTACTTTCCTTTACTAACTGCTTTAATATGCGAACTACGGTTGATTATTCAGAATTCGACCAGTTGGTAGAATTTTCCCAAGACGGCAAAATCACCAAGGAAGAATTAGCGGGTTCAACTGCAACTAAGCTTAAATCTTCAATAACGGGCAATTACGATTACTTTACTATAAAAGACGTTGTTTTTGACGGATACGTAGTAAGTTTTGATATTGCTATTAACGGTATGGCTTATACCTACGGCTTTACAACTAATTATTCTCGCGCAAGCGAAGCCATCGTTGATTTACAAGCAAAATTAAACACGGCAAAAATCAATTATAGTTACACCGACCCCAACGCCGGTTCTATTTGGTCTTCGCTTTTACCGCTCGTAGGTTGTATTGTTATTGCGGTAGTTTTCTTTATTCTCATCATGCAAACGCAGGGTGGAACTAAAAGCGCAATGAATTTCGCTAAAACCAACGCCCGTCAAAACAAAGACATTAAAGTTCGTTTTGCCGACGTTGCAGGTGCAGAAGAAGAAAAAGCCGAACTTGCCGAAGTCGTTGATTTTCTTAAAAATCCCAAAAAGTTCTCTGAACTTGGCGCAAGAATTCCTAAGGGCGTATTGTTAGTAGGCCCTCCCGGAACAGGTAAAACTCTTTTTGCCAAAGCAGTAGCAGGCGAGGCAGGTGTTCCTTTCTTCTCAATAAGCGGATCGGACTTCGTTGAAATGTTCGTCGGCGTAGGCGCATCAAGGGTTAGAGATTTGTTCGACACCGCAAAAAAGAGTATGCCATGTATCGTCTTCATTGACGAAATCGACGCCGTTGGCCGTCAAAGAGGCACGGGTATGGGCGGTGGCCACGACGAAAGAGAGCAAACACTTAACCAACTTCTCGTTCAAATGGACGGATTTGAAACTAACGACGGCATTATCGTTATGGCGGCAACAAACCGTGCCGATATATTAGACCCTGCACTACTTCGTCCGGGTAGATTTGATAGACAAATTTTCGTTAACACTCCCGACGTTAGGGGTAGAGAAGCAATCTTAAAAGTTCACGCAAGAAACAAACCGCTTGCACCCGACGTTAATTTTAAAACGGTTGCTAGAATGACTAGCGGTTTCTCGGGCGCCGACCTTGAAAACCTTTTGAACGAAGCGGCTATTTTAGCGGCTCGCGCAAATAGAAAATTTATCAATAATAAAGACCTTTACGAAGGTATAAACAAGGTTCTTTTAGGACCGCAAAAGAAGAGTAGATTGGTTACTGAAACGGATAAGCGCATAACCGCTTACCACGAAGCAGGCCACGCTATACTTGCAAGACTTCTTCCTAACTGCGACCCCGTACACGAAGTTTCAATTATTCCACGTGGTCAAGCGGCAGGGTATACAATGACTCGCCCCGACACCGACGACAACCATATCACAAAAGCAAAACTTCTTGACGATATAGTTATGACGTTAGGTGGCCGTGTTGCCGAAGAACTAGTAATAAAAGATATTTCCGCAGGTGCATCAGGCGATATTCAAGCCGTTACCAAACGCGCAAGGCTAATGGTTACCGAGTGGGGTATGAGTGAAAAGGTTGGACCCATATCATACGGTTCGGAAAAGGAAGTATTTATCGGCAGAGATATGGCTTCGCACGTTACTTATAGCGAAGAAACCGCCGCTATTATCGACGAAGAAATTAAGAGTATCGTAACCGACGCTTTGGCAAAAGCAAGAAAACTTCTTTCGGAAAACCGTGACGTTCTTGATAGAATGGCAAGACTTTTGGTGGAAAGAGAAACCATCTTTACCGAAGAAGTCGATATGCTTATGGAAGGCAAGAGTGTTGAAGAAATAATGGCGTTTATGGACGAAAACGAACGCACTCTTTCAGAAAATCCGTTTGAAAGAAAGTCTAAAAAGAACTCGGTTATAATCGAAGAAAAACATAGCGAAACGGAAGAAAGTTTACAAAATAAAAAGGACGGAAAAGAAGAATAATTCTTCCTTTTCCGTCGCAAATAAAAGCAATATACTTACAGGAGAAATTTTATGGGAAAAATAATTGCTTTTTCTAATCAAAAAGGTGGCGTGGGCAAGACCACCACTTGCGTAAACATGTCTGCATACCTTGCTAGTATGGGCAAAAAATGTTTAATTGTAGACCTTGACCCGCAAGGCAACGCAACCACGGGTTTAGGCTTTGCAAAAAGCGACGTGAAAAATTCCGTCTATAACGCTATGATAGACGAAATGCCACTCGCCGACGCCGTAATGAAAACGTGCGTTGATAATCTTGATATTCTTCCGTCTAATATAGACTTAGCAGGTGCAGAAGTTGAACTAGTTTACATAAAAGATAGAGAACACGTTCTTAAAAAAGTGCTTGAAAAAGCAAGGGCTAGTTATGATTTTATCACTATCGACTGCCCGCCGTCTTTGGGGCTTTTAACCATTAACGCACTTGCGGCAGCCGATACTGTAATTATTCCTATCCAAAGCGAATATTACGCCATGGAAGGATTATCGCAACTAATGAACACCATCAAACTCGTCGTAAAACACTTGAACGAAAATCTTAAAATCGAAGGCGTCGTTCTCACCATGAACGATAACAGGGCGTTAATATCCCGTCAAATTTCTTCGGAAATAAAAAAGTTTTTCGGCAAACGCGTGTTTGAAACGGTTATTCCAAGAAATATTCGTCTAGCCGAAGCGCCTAGCCACGGCGTACCCATTATGCTACACGACGTAAGATGTTCGGGCGCGAAAGCATACCTTGCTTTCACCGAAGAATTTTTAAGCCGTCAACCAAAAAAATAAACTAATGGAGAAAGAATAATATGAAAAACAACAGAGGTTTGGGAAAAGGTTTGTCCGCACTATTCTCGGAAACGGAAGAAGATTACGGAAAAAGCCTGTTGTTTGAAGAAGATACGCCACCCAAGAGTAAAGCGGAAGGCGTTACAGAAATAGATATAAGTCTTGTATTTGCCAACCCTAATCAACCGCGTAAAGCGTTTGACGAAACTGCGCTCCGTGAACTTGCCGATTCAATCGCAAAACACGGCGTAATTATGCCGATAATCGTCAACAAGAGCGGTGATCGCTATATGATTATCGCAGGTGAACGTCGTTTTAGGGCAAGTAAACTCGCAGGGCTAACCAAAATACCCGTAATAATAAAAACGTATAACGAACGCCAAATAAAAGAAATATCTCTTATTGAAAACTTACAAAGAGAAGACCTTAATCCTATCGAAGCAGCAACGGCTATGCGTTCGCTTATGGACGATTACGGCTTGACGCAAGAAGATCTTGCCGATAGAATAGGCAAGTCCCGTTCGGCAATCGCAAACACTCTTCGCCTTTTATCGCTTTCGCCCGACGTTATAAAAATGGTTGTTGACGGCTCGCTTTCCGCAGGTCATGCAAGAGCGCTTATTTCTATTCCGCAGTACGACCAGTTAAAGATTGCTGAAACGGCTGTCCGTGAAGGTGCGTCGGTTA
The DNA here is from genome assembly GCA_949282465.1 of uncultured Bacillota bacterium. Taxonomy (GTDB): domain Bacteria; phylum Bacillota; class Clostridia; order Christensenellales; family Borkfalkiaceae; genus UBA1259. The sequence continues at coordinate 11,103 of CASDPM010000124.1, read as the reverse complement.
GAGACGTTGAAAGGAAGGTTAAAGATTATTTTGCTCCGCCAGAAGAAAAGGCAAAAAAGAAAATCAAAATGGAACTTTCTGCCGAACTTAAAGACCTTATCGGTAACATGCAAAGGGTTTTAGGCACAAAAGTAAACGCTATCGGCAACGATAAAAAGGGCAGAATATATATTGATTACTATACCCGTGACGATTTAGATAGAATTGCCGAAATTTTGGAATTCGTACAAAAAAATGATCGTCCCATATAAAACAACAAACGGCGTTTTTACCACGCCGTTTCTTACTAATTTTCTATTTTTCTATGCTTAAATTCAAAAGACTTAACGACGAAGTTCTAAAACTTAAAGATTATTTTGAAAAGTCGCCCATACAGTTTTGCGACCTTTCAGTTGGCGTTCGCTATATGTGGAAGGACGCTTTTATGATCGACTACTGCTTTGTAGACGACACTCTAATTCTTCGCGAATCGGTAGAAGGCGAAGAAGACGCCTTTTATTTTCCTATCGGCAATAACGTCGAAAAGGCGCTTACCGAAATAGAAAACTATTGTTTAAAAAGATTTATACCACTTCGGTTTTGTTGTATAGATAATACCACCACCGCATTTTTATGTTCACGCTATATAAACGCAACCGTCTATAACGAACGTGATTGGAGCGATTATATTTATCTTGCCGAAAACTTTAAGACCTATTCGGGCAAAAAACTTAGTGGGCAACGTAACCACGTCAACAAATTCCGTCGAACTTACCCCGATTATACTTTCCGTATCGTTACGTGTCAAGATATACCTAAAATGAAAGAGTTTCTTGAAGAGTTAAACGGAAATCTAGCCACCACCGAGTGGACGGAGCAAAAAGAAGAAGAGAGTATTTTAGATTATATTGAAAATATGTTCAATTTAGAACAACTCGGCGGGGTAATCGAAGTAGACGGAAAAATCGTAGCGTTATCTATCGGCGAACGTGTCGGAGACACCTTGATAGTCCACGTAGAGAAAGGTAATAAGCATTATGACGGCATTTATCCAACCCTGGCACAAGAATTTGCCCGCGCTTTTGCAACAGAAGGTATTAAGTATATAAATAGGGAAGAAGATTGCGGTGATAACGGCTTGCGCATCTCTAAACTTCAATATCACCCCATAGAAGTAAAAGAAAAAAATCTTATCGTAGTCAAAACGCTTTTAGAAAAGATTAATTCGCCCGTTTTGATTAAAACAGAGCGCCTAACTATAACCGAAATTTTTGAAAGCGATAAAGACGATTACGCAAGACTTTATCTCGACGACGAACTCAACAAATACTGGGGCTACGACTATCGCGAAGATTTAGGCGATAAACAGCCCACACCCGATTACTTTTATTGCTTCCAAAAAGAGTTAAAAGATAAGGGCGAAGAATTTTCATTTGCCGTGCGTGAAAATGGCAAAATGATAGGCGAACTCGTTTTGCACAACTTTGATTTTTACGGTGGAGTAGAAATGGGTTTTAGGTTTTTTGATAGTTGCCAAGGTAAAGGCTACGCAACCGAGAGTGCGCTTGCTCTTAAACAATACGTCATTGACAATTTGCACCCCACAGTCTTAAAATCACGTTGCGATAAACGAAACAACCCCTCGCACCGTTTAATAGAACGACTTGGGTTAACACATTCGCACGAAAGCCAAACTCATTACTTTTTCTCAATAAACTTAAAATAAAACTCTAATTTTAAATTATTAACAAAAAAGTATTAGCGATCCACCGACGAAAATAATAAAAAAAGACCTACCTATCGTTTTAGGCATGATCGTTTTGGATATTATCGCACCCGTTTTATTAATGTTCGTTTTGCTTGATAGCGCATCTAAAATGCACCTCCCAAGAGTTAGACACTTTTGGGAGGTGCGTTTCAATTTTTACACCGTTTTTTATAATTTGTTTTTTTATATATTCATCTCTGCGTAAAGCATTATCATTGCAACTGCCGTTATTGCCGCAGTTTCCGTTCTTAAAATTCTTTTTCCAAGCGAAATTACCTTTGCGCCAACGCTTTCGGCTTTGCTTATTTCTTCTTCGGAAATTCCACCTTCCGGCCCTATAAATATACCAACCGTCATATCTTTTTTGATTTTTGATAGTGTTTCTTTCGTCGCCGTCATGCCACTTTTACACTCGTAAGGAACTATAAACAAATCAAACTCTTTCGCCCTTTCAATCGCTTCCTTAAAGGTTAAAATCGGGCTTATTTCAGGTATATAATTTCGCTTGCTCTGTTTCCCCGCACTCTCGGCTATCGCCTGCCAACGGGCGGTTTTTCCGTCCTTTTTCTTGTTCTCTATTTTAACTATACTTCTACTTGTTTCTACGGGAATAATTTTGTCTACGCCAAGTTCAACCGTCTTTTGAATTATTAGTTCCATTTTGTCGCTTTTCGGAAGTCCTTGCATTAAAACTATTTTAACGGGTAGGGAAGTATCGTTATAATTTTCTTCTATAACTTTAACTAAAACTTCACTATCGATAAAACCTTCTATTTCACAAAGGTCGCTTTTACCGTTATTGCTAACGATTAGTTTTTCGCCTTCTTTCATGCGCAAAACGTTCTTAATATGATTATAATCACTACCTATTATTTGATATCTATCCTTCTCTTTTTCTTTATCTACGAAAAAATTAAACATTATATTATTCCTTAAAACTCAAACATTTTTTCTAAATGCGGTTGAGCGCCCGTTTCGTGGTCTAACGGCATTTCCATAACGTCAAAATAAAACCGTGATAAAATTTATCACGGCTTATATTTTTATTACTTATTGTCCTTTAAACTATTGCCGAGATACGTTCCGAAACTGAATCCCGAAGACGATTTTTTCTTTTCTGCAGTAAATCCGCTTTTTGCAGGTCTACGTCCGTCTTTTTTATAACCCTTGCCTTTACCACCTTTGCGGTCGTGATCTCTACGGTCGTTTCTTCTACCGTTTTGATTGTTCCTGCCTGCGTTATAAGGTTTAGAAAATTCATCTTTATCGTTAGGAACTATTACTACGTAGCGATTTGGCTCTTTGCCTTCGCTACGAGTAGTAACCGTAGTACTTTCAACAAGCGCGGTATGAATAATTCTTCTTTCGAACGGAATCATGGGTTCTAAAATAACTTCTCTTTTCATTTCCGTTGCTTTTTCTTCTAACCTATGCGCTAACGCGATAAGAGTTTCTTCACGGCGTTCTCTGTAATTTTCACAGTTAACTACCACTTTTTTATAAACTTTGTTGCCTATGTTTGCAACTGCGCCTGCCAAAGTTTGCATAGCGTCCAAAACTTCTCCACGATATCCTATTACTTCCGAAGAAAATTCAGCGATAAGTGTGATAACGGGATTTTCTCCGTCTTCCGAAAGTTCCGCTTTGGCACATAAATCCATTTTGTCTAAAAGTTCTTGAATAAACTTAACTGCTCTTTCCGCACCGCTTGCTTTCTTCTCAATACTAACAACGGCCTTACCTTTCATTCTTCCAAAAAGACCTTTCACGGGTTGTTCAATAATCTTAATTTCCGCTTCGGATTCAGATATACCAAGCGATTTCAACCCTTCCGCGGTTGCTTCTTCAACCGTCTTTGCTGTAAATTCCATCTATATAACCTCCTTGCGTAAAAACGCTTTATTTCAATCTACCCCTTACGTGCTTTTTAGATTTATTTTCGTCGTAAGTAATATAGTCGGGGGCAACAGGCTCTTCTTTCTTTTTCTTTTTTGCTTTCTTTGCTTCTTTTGCGAGCCTTTTTTCTTCGGCGAGTTCTTCTTCGCTCTTTACGTGTATTCTTCCCCTAATTTTTTCGTTATCACCGTCTTTTTTCTTATACTTTTTATCGGCAATAAAATTGATAAGGAAAGTAGTGCCTATACTTAATGCCGACGATATAATCATATATATCGAGAAAGCCGAGGTATACATAAACGAGAATATAGCCATCATTATAGGCATCATCCACATCATAATCTTTTGAGTTTGAGCGCCTTGTCCGTCAACCGTTTGTAATTCCATTTGCGCTTTTTGGCTCTTACTCATTACCAACTGCATAACGAGTGAAATACCTGCAGTAAGAACGCAAAGAATAAAGAACCCGTTAGGTTGTGTTTTTTCAGCGTCAAGTTTAGCAATAAGTTCGTTATAATGATAGTCTGTCATACCCTCAGTATTTAACTCAATATAAGAGTTAGTTTGCTTAAAGGTATTCCAGTCTTCAATAATCGGGTGAGATAGGGGACTGTCCTTTTCCCAAATATTCTTAACCCAAAGGAAAGATTCCTTTTCTTCCCTAAACTTTAACGCAGACATATATTGACGAACGTCTTTAAAAAACGCCTCGGCATTTGCGGGATTTCCGTCGTAATATTTACCGTCTTCGGTTTTTAAAAAGTTGTTTTTTGCTGATGCGTATGGGTTAGTATTATTTTCGTCGTTAATAAGATTACCTTCAATTAAATAATAAGCCGAAGAACTTACCTTTACCTTTCCGTTTTCGTCAAGCGTATAATTACACTCGTATTTAGTATAACCGCCGTCGGTAGTAAGAATATATTTACCAGAAGTCGATAAATCTAAAATAATATCGTAATCGCTTTGAGTATCAATTCTACCGCTTACGCCGTCTGTTAAAATTTTATCGTGATCGAAAACGAGTTTTCCATCTTGCATTTTAACGTAAACGCCGTCTTGCGCAATACCTTCGTAAACAACTTCGTTATAAGCAATACTCATGTGATAAAAATATTCACGGTTTTGCCATTGCGAATAAGAAGTAAAAGCATTAATAGCAACTATAAAAATAACAAGCGTAATAATAGTCGGCAAACAAGCACCGAACATAGAATAGCCGTTCTTTTTATAAAGTGCCATCATTTTTTGGTTGTAAAGATTTTTATCGTTGGCGTATTGTTTTTGTAATTTTTCAAGTTCAGGGCGCATTTCTTCCATTTTAATGGAATTTTTACGCATAGACATTCTTGAAAAGAAGTCAAAGGGGAAAGTTATAAGTTTTAATAATACGGTAAATAAAATAATACCTACCGCAATCGAAGAACTAATCCCCGTAAGCCAAATTATAATATCAACGAGAAAATTTCCCGTTACTGGCTGTGTAAAGTTAATTATTGATAAATTCATTTTAATAAACCCACTTTAAATCGCGCTTTCTGTCAGGAACTTTGTCAAACCCACCTTTACACCAAGGCGTACATCTTAAAATCCTTAAAATTCCCAAAAAACTGCCGTAAAAAAAACCGTGCTTTAAGATAGCCTCTAAGGTATATTCCGAACATGTGGGAATATACATACAGGTTCCTTTCGACAAATATTTTTGATAAAATCTTATCAGTTTTACGCTTAAAAATTTCAACATTTAATCTTGCTCTATAAAAAATTTACCTTTTTTAAAAAGATATTCCATATCCTTTTTTATATCGTGAAAAGAATAATCTTCCGATAATTTAGGTATAAAAACAAAAAAGAAGTTTTGCCTTAAACAGGGGGTAAAACTTCTAAAAGATTCCCTTAAAATTCTTTTTATCCTGTTTCTTTTTACACTGGTGCCGTGTTTTTTACCCACGGCATAGCCAACCTTTAACGTCTTTTCTTCAAGGTATATAAGGGTTAACCTAGAAGAAAACAATCTCTTTCCACTCTTAAAAACTTTATTGAAATCTTTTTCTTTTTTTAATCTGTAATCCAACGCAGTTTCCCGATCTTTAATTATGCGGAAAGTTTATGACGACCTTTATTACGTCTTCTCTTTAAAACGTTTTTGCCCGAACGAGATTTCATTCTTTCTCTAAATCCGTGTACTTTACTTCTTTGTCTTTTTTTGGGCTGATAAGTTTGTTTCATATCTATTTTCTCCTTACAAAATGTAGTTTTTTAATTATTTGCCATACTATTGTATAGATTTTTTATTTAAAAGTCAATTAAATTAAGCGTTTATTCTTACGGGCAATACCAAATACAAGAATCCTTCGTCGCCAACCGGTTTAATAATACAGGGGTCGATAGGCGTATTTAAGTTAATATTGATAAATTCTTCGTTTATTATCTTTAAGAAATCAACTATATATTTACCGTTAAACGCAATCGTAATATCTTTACCGCTTAAATTTACCATAACGTTTTCGTTTAAGTTACCAACTTCCGACTTAGCCGAAACGGTCATAATATTTTCTTTAACGTCAAACTTAATAATATTATATCTGTCGTTTTTAGCAAAGATAGACGCTCTTTCAATACTGTTTAAGAAAGCCTGACGGTTAACCGTAACAGTATTTGAGAAAGAAGACGGTAAAATATGACTGTATTTTACAAATTCACCTTCTATTAAACGAGAGATAATAGTGGTGTTTTCAACTTCGATAAATAAAGTATTCTTTTGAAGAATAACTTTAATATTTTCGTTATCTTTATCTAAAAGTCTAATAATTTCAGAAAGAGTTCTTGCAGGAATAACAGTTTTAAAGTTTCCGCTAGCCTCAACTTCCTTTTTAACGACAGCCATTCTAAACCCGTCGAGAGCGACGGCAGTTAAAACGCCGTTTTCAACTTCGAACAAACAACCTTTAAGAATAGGTCTACTATCGTCAACCGAACAAGAAAAAGCAGTCCTTTCAACAACTTTTTTAAGATCCGATTGATTGATAATAAAATAATCGCCGTTATTATCTTTTTCAATCTTTGGATAACTGTCGATAGGGAACACTTGTAGTTCACTTTCAGCATCCGAATATTTAATTTGAAGACCGCCTTCGTTAAGATGACAAAGTTCAACTTGTTCCTTTTCAAGTTTTTTAGCAAACTCTACGAAATACTTACCTACAACAACGGTTTCACCTTCCATTAAAACGTCTGCTTTAATGTGTTTTTCGATAGTCAATTCCATATCGGTTGCAAGAAGTGTTAAAGTATCGCCTTTTGCGGTAATTTTTATACCTTCCAAAACGGGATTAGCCGCTTTTACACTTAACGCTTTACTAACTTTAAGCACTGCATCAGATAAATCTAAACCGTCACAAATAAGTTTCATAATAAATTCTCCAAAAATAAAATCAAAAACGAAAGTTTATTAAACAATCGCATTATAATCCAACATATAATTTATTATATATTAGTTACCGAAAAAAAGCAAGGCTTTTGCCATTTTTAAGAATAAAAATATTTAACTTTTATTATATAAAAAAGGCAGTTAACTTGAACTTTTTACAAACAATCCTCATAACATTGCAAATAGTTCATTTACTTTGTCTGCTTTTCGACAGACTTCGTTAACCACCTTATGTGGTTAACATAACACAAAACCGCCGTTTTGTCAACTACTCCCTCTATTTTATTAGTTCCTTACCCGCATTTAATGTAATTACACGCTTCTCTTCTAATGCTTCCGTACTATTAACAAACTGAAAACTATTATCGTCTAAAAGGCTAATATGCTTAGTTTTATGAACCTCGCCCTTTATCTCTTTATCAAGCGCCGCAGGGTATAAAAACTTGTACGCTCTATCGTCATAATCGCCCAAAAGTCCACTTGGCATGTATCTAACCTTAACCTTTGTAAGCGCCTTTAATTTTGTGTCTGCACCAGCGCCAACAACGTCAGCGCCCGTTTCTGTATTGTTTGCATACATATATCGCACGCGCCTAAATCCAATACTTTTACAGAATTTTTCATACTTGTCCATAAACTTCATAAGTTTAGGCTGTTTCTTAACTTTTTTATCTAATCCGTCTTCTATAAACCACTTAATGACATTAAAAACGCCATAAACTAGTCCAGGCGGACAAACCCACTCTTGACCGAGTATAACCTTGTTAAAACCTACTACACGCCTGCAGTCGATAAATATATGATTAAAGTCTTGTTCGGTCCCTATAAATACCCACTTCAAGAAGTGTCCACCCAAACGGAACATATCAGAAACGTCGAGCGGTTTCTCGTGGCCCGTTCTATTAAGCCCGTCATCGGCTTTTAACGTTGCGCCGATTTCGTCAAAGAATACTACTGAATAAAGGGGCAAACGCTCAAGCCCTTTAACGTGATCGAGCGTGATTTTATGTGATGCACGGCCCTGTTTATCAAAGATACCTATATTTGACCAAAGGCACGGAATACATTTGTGGCTAGTATAGAACTCGTACGAAAGTTTTACTTCTTCAAGTAAAAGGATTTCTTCTGGATTGCCACGGGCCCGAATTTCGTCTTCGAGGCTGATATACTTCTTATAATCATATTGAAGTTCTTTCCATTTGAGTTTTGCCAGCGCAACAACGTCGTGAACGCCTGAACTTGTCTTTCCGCTTCGAGGCTTGCCGGCGTTTATTTGAACGACGTTTCCGAAGTCAAGATTACAGTCACCGTTATACGTCAACCAGAAAAACACGAAGAACTTACCGAAATAGTAAACACCGAAAACTATAAGCAAGAGTTTAAGCGTGAAGGGCAAATATACTCGCTCATAGAACCCAGGAATTAAACTACCAAGATATATCAGCGCCACAATAAGCGCAGAAAGTAGCGCCGAGATTATAACCTTAAGCAATAGATTAGAATCGCTTTTCCATACCGCTCGAATAACTAATATATTGAGCAATGCAAACAATGCAACGGCGCCGTTCGTTAAAACGTCATGATAAAATAAATTTATTATAAGAAATACTATACTCACCAAAAGGGGAACCGTATAATATAAAAATCCGTTCTTGCAAGCGATTAGTTCCGATATAAATATATACCGGGAAAGGCCCTGCCTGTTTTGGTTCTTTCGGACCTTTGGTGACGTGCGCTGTAGATCGTCTTTTTTGAATACGTTCTTCTTGTATTCCTTTTGTCGCTCCGTTAGGTCCTTGTCTGGATCTTCCGGGGGAATAAGCCACGCCGGTGTCTGCAAGGGCAAAGCAAGCGAGTATTTTTGTTTTTTTACGCCTTTTTGAAGTGCACAGTTTGCGCTCCCTTCTTGCGTTTCAACGTATTTAAGTTTATCTAGTTCGATAAGCGTACCGTCCGCCAAATACATTCGGCGGTCGGTCTTTTTTATCTTTGGTTTTTCTTCAGGCTTCGGTTCGGTCGGGTTGTTAGGCTTAAGAAAGTCTTTTAAGTCGTTGTTAGCCATTAAAATAATCCGCCTAACGACGTTATAAGGTCAATAACCCACGGCACAACAAACACGCCCACAACAACGCCGATTCCTATAACTAAAATGATTAAAACTATCTTAAAGAATAGGTTCGCCGAATGCGCCCATTTAAGCATGTTAACGATTAAGATAATAACGAGAATCCCAACCGCTATCGCAACGATAAACGTTCCCCATGCGCCGAGAGTCCTTAAGAACTGTTCGAACCATGAAAGCACGGCGTTCGGTTTTTCAGTCGGGCTTAAACCGTTGTATACGTCAATCGGGTCCTGTGATACTGGAATGACTTTATATACTTCATCCTCATTCAAGAACGTTAACTGTATAATCTTAAAATCAAGGAATACGCTAGTTTGCGCCACGTCTGCAGAATGACCTTTTTTAGCAACTAGCACCGTCGTATCATCAGGTATTTCAAAAAGTCCTTCCTGATAATAATCAGTTTGCGCAAAATGAAATAAAACGGTAGTCTCGTCATTCGCCTCGGCATCATTATAGAACTTTCTTAAATTCGGAACGTCGTCTTCATTTACAAGCAAAAGGTCCGAAACGTTAGAATCGCTCATTTTTATATAATCGCCTATATTTTTATATTCAATCGGCGAAACGTTATATAGGGACGAATCGCTCGGCGCATTTTTCCAGTTAAAAAAGTAAGTCCAGAACCTTTCCCAACCACTGTGTGTATCGTTATATGATAATAAATTAAAAGTATCGTCGTTTGCATCAAACTCGGCTAGTTTATGATGAATATCATCACCAACGTAAGGAATTTTAGCGCGCGCTTCGGAAAGTCCGTCTTTAAACAGGTCCGCACTTACTTTCCCGTTCTTCAATTGCAGTTTGCCCTTGTTAAAAGTTTTATTATAATTTGTAACGTACTCTTCCATTTGTGCGGACGTTACAACTCTATCGTCTGCAGGGAATAGCCAATAAAGCGTGTTTAGAATATTATTACTATAAGCATCAACGCTTGATGTATCAACGTTATAACTAAAATCCAATGCTTTGATCCAAGGCGATGTGTCGTCACCAGATATAGTATCTTTTAGATAATACCTATATTTTAAATCGTTTGTAAACATTCCAATATTAACGCCTACCCAAGGCAGTAAATCGTCATAGCGGTCATTGTTTACAATAAATATCGGCTCGGTTTCATACTCGTACCACTCGGCTTTTATCTTTTGCAAATTGCCGTATTTGTCAAAGTAATAATCGGGCACTGAGAAATATACTGACGTTACTTCGTTTTCGTGGTACTGTCCCAAAGAAGACGATTCAGTACGGTAATTTGTTTTGTGGACTTCAAGTTCAATAGTTTCCATGGCGCGGAACCCCGTGCATTCAAGCGTGCTTTCAGAGTTTGCGTTCGGGCCATAACCGGATGCGTAACCGGTAAAGAAGAACGTTCCGCCTACCATATATTCTTTTGTCGTTCCGTCTTCCTGTGCAAGCACTACACCCGAAACGTCATAACGACGTTCCCCGGAATAAACACGGTCAGCGATATATTTACCGTCAGCGCCTTTTTTGTCTACTACTCTGAATTTATAGAATAGGCCCTCGTAGTTCGGGCGTTCGGACTTGTTGCAAAATAAAAGGTTATACGTATCGTAATCCGTTGGCGTTGACTCGGGCGTTATCGGGTAAACGTCATAAGCGCATGCCATTTGAATTTTGTTCGAAAAACTATCTTCGTCGATTTTCAAATTTTGTGGGTTATAAAAATATATGTATAGCGCAAAGTCACCCGTTTCGAAAGGTGAATAACACCATTCCACAAAGTTCATGATTGCCGGTTTCTTATGTAGACCGTAAAAATCCCACGGGTAATTTATCAAATTAAACTCTTCAGAACTTTCCAAGTCGTCAAGCACGTTCGTCTGGTCGAACGGGTATTCCGTATCGGCGCCGTAAACTGCGCCAGTAAATACTAACTGG
>CASDPM010000123.1 GCA_949282465.1 uncultured Bacillota bacterium | reverse complement strand
CTTCCAGAAGAAGCGTATAACGCAGTAAGGCTTGCTGTGGAAACGGGCACGCCTTTATCTCACGATTACGCTAAGTGCGTAGCGTCGGCTATGAAAGAGTGGGCTATCGAAAAGGGCGCTACTCATTTTACCCATTGGTTTCAACCTATGACGGGCATCACCGCCGAAAAACACGACAGTTTTATCGAGCCTTTCGGCAATGGTGACGTTATACTTAAATTTTCCGAAAAGTCGCTCGTAAAGGGTGAATCAGATGCATCAAGTTTTCCGTCGGGTGGACTTCGCGCTACGTTTGAAGCAAGGGGGTATACCGCTTGGGATCCGACTTCTTATGCTTTTGTAAAAGACGGGAGTTTATATATTCCTACGGCGTTTTGTTCTTACGGTGGCGAAGCACTTGATAAAAAGACGCCACTTCTCCGTTCAATGGAAGCGTTTAACAAACAAGCGCTTAGAATTTTAAGATTATTCGGTAACGACAAGGTGAAAAAGGTTACGCCTACCGTCGGCGCTGAACAAGAATATTTTTTAATAGATAAGAGTGTTTACGAAGAGAGAATAGACCTTATACATTGCGGTAGAACGCTGTTTGGGGCACGTCCGTCAAAAGGGCAAGAACTTGAAGATCACTATTACGGCGCAATAAAATCACGCGTTTCGGCGTTCATGAAAGAACTTGACGAAGAACTTTGGAAACTCGGCGTTTACGCCAAGACCAAACATAACGAAGTAGCGCCTGCTCAACATGAACTTGCGCCCGTTTACGTTTCGACTAATATTGCATCCGATCAAAACCAACTCACTATGGAACTTATGAAGAGTGTGGCTAATCGTCACGGTTTAGTATGTCTTCTTCACGAGAAACCTTTTGCGTTGGTAAACGGTAGCGGTAAGCATAATAACTGGTCGATTTCTACCGACCTTGGCGAAAATCTTTTAGAACCGGGTGAAACCCCCGAAGAAAACGCGCAGTTTTTACTATTCCTTATAGCGGTTATCAAGGCTGTGGACGAGTATCAAGATTTACTCCGTCTTTCAGTTGCATCGGCAGGTAACGATCATAGACTTGGCGCAGACGAAGCGCCACCGGCGATTATCTCGATATATCTTGGGGAAGAACTCGAAGAGATTTTGAGCGCTATTGAAAAGGGTGCAAGATATAACGCAAAGAAAAAATCCGAACTTAAAATCGGCGTTTCGGTATTGCCACCTATTAGAAAGGATTCTACCGATAGGAATAGGACTTCGCCGTTTGCGTTTACGGGTAATAAGTTTGAATTTCGTATGGTCGGTTCGTCCGAAAATATCGCTTGCCCTAACTTTATGATTAACACCATAGTCGCCGAAGAACTATCTAAGTTCGCCGACGTTTTGGAAAATGCAAAAGATTTCAACGCCACGCTCACTGCACTATTAAAGCAAACTATTATCGATCATAAGCGCATTTTGTTTAGCGGAAACAACTATTCCGAAGAGTGGCAGGTGATGGCGGAAAAACGCGGGTTATTAAACCTTAAATCTACTGTTGACGCTCTTCCTAGATTTGCCGATAAAAAGAACGTTGAAATGTTTGAAAAACACAGAGTTTTATCGAGTGGCGAAATCAATTCGCGTATGGAAATATTGCTCGAAAACTATTGTAATATTATTCATATCGAAGCGCTTACTGCCGTTGATATGGCTAGAAAGGAAATAACGCCTGCAATCATAGGTTACGAAGGTTTCTTACTTAACGAGTTCAACGCAAAGAAAAACGCTGGGATTAAGGCGAATAAGTTAGAAAGAAAACTCATTGAAAAACTTGCAGTTTCTGCCGACAAGTTCTCGGATGCGCTCGAAAATCTTATGGAAAGCATAACCGAATCTGCAAAGATTACGGGCACGCTTAATAAGGCGCGTTTTAGCCGTGACGTTATTTTGACTAATATGGAGACGCTCCGTTCGATTTACGACGATATAGAGTTATTGCTTGGTAAAGACTTTGCTCCGTTCCCAAGTTATGAAGATATTTTGTATAGTGTAAAATATTGATTTTGTAATCTAAAAAGCCCTGCGCAAATACGCGTAGGGCTTTCTAATTTACGCCGTTAAAATATTATTATATTTTAATTACTTGAAAACACAATTGTGATGTGTTATAATACTTTGTAAAGATGAGATTTATATTTTGAGTTTTATACGTTAGGGAAATGTTTGTATGAATATTTTATTTTCGCCACCTGATATAACTGAAAAAGAAATACAAGCCGTAGCCGATGCTATGCGTTCGGGTTGGATTACAACCGGTCCTAGAACAAAGCAATTAGAACGCTTAATAGCAGAATATTGCAGTGTGAATAAAGTTGCTTGCTTAAATTCTCAAACTGCTTGTGCGGAAATGGCACTTAGAATTTTGGGCGTTAAAGCGGGGGACGAAGTAATTACTACGGCGTATACCTATACGGCGACGGCGTCGGTAATATGTCACGTAGGCGCTACACCCGTTATTATAGACACGCAAAAAGACTGTCTTGAAATGGATTATACTGCCGTTGAAAGGGCGATAACTTCTAAAACGAAAGCAATTATTGCCGTAGATATTGCAGGTATACCTTGTGATTATGATAAAATATATTCCATAGTTGAAAACAATAAAAATTCTTTTTTTCCAAATTCAGAAATTCAAAGCCTTTTAGGTAGAGTTGCGGTAATTGCCGACTGTGCGCATTCTATCGGCGCGGAATATAAGGGCAAGAGAACGGGAAGTGTTGCGGATTTTTCGGCGTTCTCTTTCCATGCGGTTAAAAACGTAACTACCGCTGAAGGTGGAGCGCTCGCTTGGAGAAACGATTTAGGGTTTGACGACGAGTGGGTGTATAAACAAGTTCAGTTGTTGTCGCTACACGGTCAGTCAAAAGATGCGCTTAGCAAAACACAAGCAGGTAAGTGGGAATACGACGTTGTTGCACCTTATTACAAATGCAATATGACTGATATTGCCGCCGCTATGGGTTTAGTTCAACTTGAAAGATACCCCGATATGCTTAAAAGACGTAAGGAAATTATAGGTAAATATAACGACGCTTTTAAGGGGAGCAAGATTTTAGTGCTTAATCACGATAGCGATATTTATTCGTCGTCGGGGCATTTATATTTGACAAGGGTTATGGGCGCAGATGAAGTGGCTCGATCCAAAATTATTGAAGAAATGGCGGAAAACGGTGTGGCGTGTAACGTTCACTATAAGCCGTTACCGTTGCTTACGGCGTATAAAAATCTTGGGTTTGATATCAAAGATTACCCAAACGCTTACGCACAATACCGTAATGAAATAACCTTGCCATTGCATACAAAACTTACGGATGAAGAAGTAGATTACGTTATAAAGACGTTTAAGGAAATTGTAGATAAATATGTTTGATTTTATTTTTTCGACGTGGTGGGGTATAACGCTATTCGTTATTGTTTGCGTCGCGTTATTCGTTTTAGTATCCGCAATATTTTATAGACTGTTTTTTAAGCGTGTTTACGATATTTTTTTTAGCGCTCTTTTAATAATTTTATTGTCGCCGGTATTGTTGGTTTTAATAATAGTCGGTGCAATTAAAATGAAAGGTAATCCCTTCTTTTTCCAACTTCGTCCAGGTAAAAACGGAAAAATTTTCAAGATGATAAAGTTTAGAACCATGACGCAAGAAAAGGACGAAAACGGAAATTTTTTACCCGACGAAGTGCGCCTTACTAAATACGGTAAAATTCTTCGCAGTACGTCGCTTGACGAACTGCCCGAGATGTTTAACATTTTTATCGGGCAAATGAGTTTTATAGGACCACGCCCACAACTTGAAAAAGATTTGGTGTTTATGGACTCTAATATTAGGCGTAGGCATAGCGTTCGTGGTGGACTTACGGGGCTTGCCCAAGTTATGGGTAGAAATAATATAACTTGGGAAAAGCGTTTTTCATACGATTTGATTTACGTTGAAAAATACTCGTTATTCTTTGATTTGAAGATTTTATTTTTGACCTTTTTCAAAGTGTTAAAGCGTAGCGACGTCGCTACTGATGGCATGGCAACTAGCATGGACTACGGCGACTGGCTTTTAAAGGAAGGAAAAATATCGGAAGAAGAATATAAAGAAAAGTTAACCAAGAAACGAATTTAATTAAAGGTAAGTGGTTATGGAATACAGCGTTTTAATGTCCGTTTACGTTAAAGAAAAACCTGAATATTTGAAACTTTCTATTGATAGTATGATAAATCAAACGGTAAAACCGTCGGAAATTGTTTTGGTGGAAGACGGACCTTTGACCGACGGACTTTATAAGGTTATTGCCGATCTTCAATCGGAGTACCCCGACTTATTTACTATCGTAAAGAATCCGACTAACTTAGGGCTAGGAAAAGCGCTTTCAGTAGGACTTAAAGCGTGTAAACACGAAATAGTAGTTAGAATGGATACCGACGATATAAGCGTTCCCGATAGGGTTGAACAACAACTTAAATGGTTTGAAGAAATCCCTGAACTTGATATAATCGGCGGAGATATTGAAGAGTTTATGGGAACTATTGATAACGTTGTTGGAATACGCAAAACGCCCGTTGAAGATCAAGAGATAAAAGATTATATGCGCATACGTTGTGCTTTTAATCATATGGCGGTAACGTTTAAAAAACAAGCGGTAATAAAATCAGGCGACTATCAAGATTTTTTCTACAACGAAGATTATTATCTTTGGGTTAGAATGCAACTTGCAGGGTGTGTGTTCAGGAATACGGGCACAGTCTTATGTAAGGTACGAGTTGATGAGAATACTTACAAAAGACGCGGTGGCTGGAAATATTTTAAGTGGGAACGCATTTTGCAAAGATATATGCTCAAACATAAGATTATAAAGTATCCACTTTATTTGAAAAACGTATCAAAACGTTTTATCGTTGAAGTTCTTATGCCGAATTCTATAAGGAGTTGGGCGTTTAAGAAATTTGCAAGGGATAAGGAATAATATGCAATATTCGTTAAAAAGGGTATTTAATTTTATAAAACTAAAAGATATTTTGCATATTTTTTTAGCAATGATTGTATTTCCGTTTGCAATAATCGCCAAGATTTTTATAAGGGAATTTTGGCTTGTTTGCGAAGACGAAAACGAGGCGAGAGATAACGGATACTGGTTCTTTAAGTGGGTTAGGGAAAATCGTCCTAAACAAAAAATCGCTTATACAATCAATATAAAATCACCCGATTATCAAAAGGTTAAGCCACTTGGAAAGGTCATACGCTACGGCTTTATTGCACATTGGTTTTGGTATATTGTAGCCGATAAAAATATCAGTTCGCAAAAGGGCGGTAAGCCTAACGCCGCGGTGTGCTACCTATTTGAAGTGGTGTTAAAAATGCGCAAAAAAAATCGTGTGTTTTTGCAACACGGGGTCACGATCAATGACGCCGAATGGCTTTATTATAAAAATTGTTATTTCGATCTTTTTGTGGCATCGGCAAAGCCTGAATATGAATACTTGAAAAAAAGATTTGGCTATCCCGACAATAAAGTTGCGCTTTTGGGTTTTTCAAGATTTGATAATTTACACGACGTAGAAGTTGATAAAAATTTAATTTTAGTTATGCCCACTTGGCGAAACTGGCTTGGTAGGTCGTCGAAAGAAAATAAGGATCTAGTATTTACTGAAACCGAATACTTTATTAAATGGAATAGTTTTATAAGTTGCAATAAATTACATGAGTTGTTGAAAAAATACAATAAAAAATTGATGTTTTTTCCACATAGGAATATGCAAAAGTTTTTGCAATTTTTCACGACTGATTGTGATAGAATAGAGATAGCTGACTGGAAAAAATACGATATTCAAGACGTGTTAAAACGATCTGCACTTATGATTACCGATTATTCGAGTGTATTTTTTGATTTTGCGTATATGAGAAAACCTGTGCTTTTTTATCAGTTTGATGAAAAAGAATATAGACAAAGACAGTATGGGCAAGGTTATTTTAATTACCGTGATACCGTTTTAGGCAAATGGACGGACGACGAAAGCAGTGTTATGGAATATTTGGAAAAAAGTTTAGTAGACGGCATGTCGTTAGTCGACGAGAGTGTTATAAGGGAATTTTTCCCGTTGTGGGACAAAAACAATAGTGAACGTATTTACAATGCTATAAAAGGAGATTAAACCTTGATTAAAAACTTTTTTGAACTGCTTAAAAAAAGTGAATGCAGAAAGATTATGGCGTCGTTCTTAGTTATGACAACGATGCTAATTTCGTTTTTGCATATAGTTTTGATTTATTCTTTTTTTAATATAGAAGGAATATTAAGTCTTACTTTAACTTATATCACAACGATTTTGATCGCTTTAAGTGTTATATTGTTGTTTTCTGAGTTGTCAGACGCATTAAAGATAACATGGTTTGTTTTATTGATTGTTTTTTTGATTTCGTATATAGTTAATCATGGTGGTATAGATTATATTTGTAATACTATAATAATTCTTGGTTTGTTCACTGCTTTGCCAAACGTAAAACTTGACAAGAGATTTATTTGGGCTTTCTTGTTTTTCTATTTGTTATACGCGGTTTTGGTTTTTATTTTTGCGAACAAAAGTGTTGATGATACGGGAATAATTACACTTAATCCTAACGGGTCTTGCTTTATCTTTTTGTGTGCCGAGATAATACTAGTTGCTTTATCGTTTAGGTTTGACGTTAAAGGGAAAGCGATTTGTCTAATAGGTGTCTTATTGTTTGTGGTTGGTCAATTTTTATTTGGTGGAAGGTCGTCTTTAATAGGTACGTGTTTGATTCTTCTTTATTTCTTCTTTCATAATAAAATTAATAATATTACGCCTAAATTCGCAAAATGGACGACGTTTGGTTTAATTTTAGGCGGAATACTGTTTGCGTTGTTATATTTGGCGTTGTATAAAATTTTAGGTGACGACGTTTATTTTTTGGGGAAAGATATATTTTCGGGAAGAGAAGTTATTTGGATGGACGCCTTTAATCAAGTTAACGCTGAATGTGGTTGGTTTTTTGGAATAGGTTTAAGATTAAAATCCATTGCCGTTAACGGGTTTGATGGATTTACAAATCTACATAATCAATCGATGGGATATTATGTGACTTTTGGTGCGACGACGCTTATAGCATATGCTGTTTTGTTTTCTTTAATCTCACAAAGGTTGACTTTTGGTAAAAATAAAATGTTTACGTACACATTGTTTCTTTTTATCATTTTATCTTATTTTGATACTATATTATATTCTACGGCAAATATTGTTCATTTAATTTTGGTTTTTGTGTTAGTGTATTATTTTTCAAAAGAGAAGGAGAATAAAATGGTTATACATTATTGTTGGTTGGGAAAGAATCCCAAGAGTGAAAAAATTAATTACTGTATCGATAGTTGGAAAAAAATTTGTCCTAATGTTCAAATTATAGAGTGGAATGAAAGTAATTACGACGTAAATAAAAACGAATATATTAAGCAAGCATACGAACAGGGGAAGTATGCTTTCGTTGCCGATTATATGCGATTTGATATTATATATAATCAAGGTGGCGTTTATATGGATACCGACGTTGAACTTCTTAAAGACATTGCACCACTTACCGATAAACCTTTCATGGGTTTTGAGGGGGAGGATAGAGTGAATCCTGGTCTTATAATGAATGCACTCGGTGGGGAAAAACTTTTAAAAGAGATTATAGAATATTATGACGCGCAAGAAAGTTTTTCTATGGATAAAACGGTAGTACATATAACTACTGAAATTTTAAAAAAACATGGCTTAAAAAAGGAAGACATTCAACAAGAAGTCGCAGGTTTCATAATTTACCCCAGTGAATATTTTAACCCTAAAGGCGGAGATTACGGCAAGGAAGAACGCACGAAAAACACCTATTCGGTACACCACTATTTGGCATCGTGGAAGTCGCCTTTAGAACAAAAACTTATGCAATATCGCGTTAAATTTGGATATAAAAAGGGCAACTTATTTTTTACAATTTGCCATCCTATTCTTGCATTAAAAAAACATAGGAGTAAAAAATGATAACGGTTTTTACGCCCACGTACAATAGGGTAAACCTGCTTGATAGACTTTATCAATCCCTTTTAAAACAGACTTCATATAATTTTGAATGGATTGTCGTTGATGATGGTTCTACCGACACTACTGAAGAATATTTCATGGCGTTGCAAAAAGTACAAAATCCCTTTCCTATTAAGTACATAAAAACCCCGAACGGTGGTAAACATCGTGCAATAAATAAGGGTGTTACGATGGCTAGTGGAGAGTTGTTTTTTGTTGTAGATTCTGACGACTACCTTACCCAAAATGCTATCGAAAGGCTTTTGTCTTGGCAAAAAAGCGTTTGCGGGTTAGATAATTGTGCTGGTATTTCTGGTTTGAAAGGGTACACCATAGATAAGATAGTCGGTGGGAATTTTAATGAAAAATATGTTGATGCTAAAAACACTGAACGTGAAAGGTTTAACCTAAATGGTGATAAAGCAGAGGCGTATTTTACAGATGTTTTAAGAAAATATCCTTTCCCAGAAATTGATGGTGAAAACTTTATTACCGAAGAAGTTGTTTGGAATAAAATTGCATTAGAAGGGTATTTTTTACGTTGGTTTAATGAAATCATATATATTTGCGAATATATTGAAGGGGGATTAACCTGCTCGGGAAATGCAAAATATATAAATAACCCACAAGGGGTGCTTATTTGGGCAAAACAACAATTAGTTTGTTTTAAAAAGAATTTCAAAAGGAAAGCATCTGCTATTTGTAGATATTATGATGCTGTTATAGGAAAGAAAACCAAAAAACAAATAGCAAGAGATTTAGGAATATCGTCATTAATGTGCACAATCTCGGTTTTAATAGTTAAGATTAAACGAAAGATTAGAAAGGGTTAAATATCGGTATTTAAATGAAAAACGATTCGGTTGGTTTGCCGAAGGCAAAAAACACAAAGAAAAATTATATATATAATTTACTTTATCAAGTATTTATGCTTATTATTCCGTTGCTAGTTACGCCTTACGTTTCAAGGGTGTTAGGCGAAAGCGGAATGGGTAAGTACAGTTTTTCCTTTGCGATAGTTAGGTACTTTATGGTCTTCGCTACTCTTGGTTTTTCCCATCACTCGCAAAGGCTTATAGCAAGCCATCAAGGAGATAAATACAATCAAAGCAAGGACTTTTGGGAAGTAATGTTGGCTAAATCACTTCCCGTGCTTTCGATTTTAGTCATTCAGATAATTTTGATATCCTTTAACGTTTACGGTAAAGAATATCAAATTTTAATGTGGATTTACTTGATAGAAATGTTTGCTGTTGCGTTAGACACGGTGTTCTTTTTTTACGGCAACGAAGAATTCGGTAAAGTTGTTTTTAAAAAAGTTGTTGTTCAAATTGTTTCTATCGTAAGTATATTTTTATTTGTTAAGGACGAAACAGATATTTGGGTTTATGCACTTGTGCAAGTTGTTTCAATCTTTATCGGGTACGTCATACTTTGGGGGTATTTGCCTAAACATCTTGTAAAAATAAAGTTCAAAGAATTAAAGCCGTTTAGGCATTTTAAGCCCGCGCTTTTATTGTTTTTGCCCGTTGTGGCAACTCAACTTTATGCGTATATAGATAAAATTCTTATAGGATTTATTACAGGGGACCCCATTGAAAACGGCAATTATGAAGTTGCCGATAATCTTATTAAAATGGCACTCACAAGTGTTACTGCTATGGGCGTCGTTATGCTTCCTCACAACGCACATAAATTAGCCAAAGGTGATGTGCAAGGTGTACGTGATAACGTTTATTCGTCAATTAGGTTCGTTTGGTTTATGGGTGTGCCATTAATGCTAGGATGTATTGCCATAGTAGATAGGTTTATACCTTGGTATCTCGACGGCGGTTATAATAAGACGGCAAATCTTATGAAAATACTCTCGTTTATGATTATATTTATGGGAATTATAAACGTTTTGGGAGAACAATATCTTCTTCCGAGTAAACGTGACAAACAGTATACCGTTGCTATACTTTCGGGCGCATTAATAAATTTAGGATTAAACGTGTTATTTATTAACTTTTGGCAAAGTTACGGCGCTGCTATTGCTACGGTTATTTCAGAACTTTGCATAGTGTTTATTATGGCACTTTTCACTCGTAAGGAATTTAATTACTGGAAGATACTGACAATGTCGTGGAAATATCTTATCGCCGGCGGAATTATGTTCGTTGCTTGTTATTTTGTTTCGTTATATCTTCCTGCAACTATCTTTGCAACTGTTTTAAGCGTTTGTGTGGGGGGTGTTGTTTATCTTGTATGCCTAATAATTCTGCGTGAAGTTTTTGTGTTTAACACTATATCAAAGGTCTTTAAAAGAAAACCCAAGCAATTAGAAGAGGCAAAAGTAGATAAACATGAAGAATAATAAATTTTTAAGTATTTTTATTATAACTCTTATTTACGTTTTTTCGTCTGCTGTCGGCGTTGTAGTTTACTACTACTTGCCGTTTGAATTTTGGCTTAATCTTTTTATTGCCGACGTCGTTGCGACCGTGGTCGTGTTTATATTTAGCGTAATTTTCCAAAATGCGTCGGTATACGATCCTTATTGGAGTGTTCAGCCCATAGTGATTTTAGTGTTGTTTGCGCTAAAAACTCAAATGACTTGGCAAAGAATTCTACCGATTATTGCCGTTTGCTTGTGGGGTATAAGGCTTACCGCTAACTGGGCGTATACCTTTAACGGTATGGGACACCAAGACTGGCGATACACCATGCTTAAAAAAAGACGGGGAAATTTTATCCACTTATTAACTTTATCGGAATACATATGGTTCCAACTATCGTGGTGTATGCGTGCGTTCTGCCTGCGGTATTTACGTTAGTTTTAGATACGCCGTTTAACGTAGGCTCGGTAATCTTTTTTGTAGTTTCGGTTTTTGCGTTTACTATTCAAGGCGTTGCTGACGTTCAAATGCAAAAATTTAGAAAGAGTGGCACGGGTGGGTTTATACGTAAAGGACTTTGGAAATATTCCCGTCATCCCAACTACTTGGGTGAAATTTTAATGTGGTGGGGAATAGGCTTGGCGTTTGTTTGTGCTGTTCCGACAATGTGGCATTTACTTGCAGGCGCTATACTGAACACCATTTTGTTTTTTTCGACGAGTATTCCTATGACAGAGAGAAGACAGTCTAAAAAAGACGGAGTTGAAGAATATAAGCGCCAAACACGCTTACTATTACCTATATATAAAAAACAGTAAAGCAAAAGCACCGATTAGTCGGTGCTTTTTTTATCTATTGCTATAACTGTCAAAAGGTCGTTTTCCACTTTAAAACGTATATCGTAATCGCCGTATCTCATACTATACACTCGTTTGCTATCGTTTTGGTAAGACGGTCTAGGATCTTCGGCAAGGCAATCAATAAGTGAATTTACGTCGCAATAAAGTCCGCTCTTTAATCGGTCGGGGAAATCGACTTTTAATCGGTGTGAAGAATGTTCTTCGCTAAAACCCCCAACGGCATCTGGATGGTTGTCTGAAAAGGGTATATAGGGCTTAATATCGAATATTGGCGTGCCGTCAAGTAAGTCGACGCCACTTACCGTAATAACCGGACCTTTGTCGGGCGTGTTTTCAATATTTTCTATTTTAACCGACGATAGCCCTAAGGGATTTGGTCTGAACGGAGAACGCGTTGCAAACACGCCCATGCGCGTGTTTCCACCAAGTCTAGGTGGGCGAACGGTTGGGGACCACTCGTCGGTATGTGAAAGAGAAAAATCGAAAATAAGCCAAAGGTAATTAAACCCGTCAAGCCCACGAAGGGCGTCTATATTACGAAATTTTGGTGTGAATACGATTTTTCCAAGAGCGCTTTTCACCCGTCCGCTTTGACGGGGAATACCGAATTTTTCTTTAAATTCGGTGTAAATATGCGCAATCGGTTTAATAATTGTTTCAGACATTTTTCACCTTAAAAGGCTACGGGTTAACCGTAGCCTAAAACGACTAAATTTTTTCAAAACCTATAACGACGCTATCGGGCCCCAAATGTGTTCCTACGATAGGGGAAAGTTTTGTGCGTTTAATTATAGCATTGGGGTTAAGTGCGAGAATTTTTTGAACGGTAAATTCGGCAACGTCGTTATTGTCGGCATCACTTACGTAAACGATAGCGCCCGCGTTAAGATTGCCAAGTTCTTGGTATTTGTTCACTAAATACGAAACTGCAAGTCGAGTGCCTTTTTTCTTGTCGGTAAGGTCAAGTTTTCCGTTGCCGTTAAAAGCGATTATGGGTTTAATGCCAAAAAGTGCTCCTATTCCTAGGCAAAATTATATCATATATTTTGATATATAGCAATTATTCGTATACATCTTATAACTAAAAGTATGTTGACAACAAAAAAATCTTTTGTTATAATTTATCTATAAAAACGGAGTAAAAAATGATAGAGCGTTTTCAGCAGTTTACGGTACTTATTACCAAACTTAATAGGAGTATAAGACGGCTAAAAACCGAAGAAACCGAAGAGTTTAACTTAAAAAGTCCGCACGTATCTTGTTTGCATTATATTTATCGCTTTGGTGAACTAACGCTTAAACAGTTGTGTGACGTTTGTGAAGAAGATAAAGCGTCGGTATCGCGTTCGGTTGAGTTTTTAAAAGCGAACGGGTTCGTTGAACAATCTCTAAGTGTAAACAAGAAATATAAAAGCCCGTTAACTCTTACTGAAAAGGGTTTTGTAGTTGCAAAAAAACTTTCCGATAAGATAGACGAGATTTTGGCGCAAGCAACCGAAGGCATTTCGGAAGAAGATAGAGCGATAATGTATAAATGCCTTAATATTATAAGCGAGCGTCTTGATAATTTAAGCGTAAGTGTAGAAAAGAAATAATTGCGCATATATATTAAATATATCTTGCCCGTAATAATGGTTATATTTATAATAATCAGTTTATTAATGTTCTGTATAGATAAAGGATTTATCGTTATATAAACAAATGTTAAAAAGAAAAACGCAGGTTAAGGGCGTTTTTTGTTTTTTTATTGTTCGGAAATGGCATTTTGTTCTTGTAACGGTAGTGTTGTTTTCTTATGCGTTTTCATAATGTAAAGGAAAACGAACACGGCAATTATCGCAAATAAAACGCCTATTAAAAGTCCGCATTTCATACCGAGTTGTTCTGGGGTTAGTGATAAGCGTGTTGCAAGATCGATTCCGAAACTGCTACCTGAAACCGTGTCGGTAATAATACCTACGAGTTGTGGACCAACCGCTGCGCCTAAATCACCACCCGATGCCATCATAGCGTAAATAAACACGCCGGCGGTAGGAAAACGGTCAGCGCCGATTATAAGACACCCCGGCCACATCATTGCCACAGTAAAGCCCGTTAAAGCGCAGGCGATAAGTCCTATTACGGGAACGTTAACCACTACTGCTAGTAAGTAACAAACAACACAACCGATTGCGCTTAAAAATAAAACTTTGGTAATATTTTTGCCGAATTTTGCGTAAAGCGATCTTCCTAAGCCAAGCATCACCGAGAATAGAGCAACGCCAAAAATATCGCCCCAAACTTTTGGAATACCAAGCGCCTGTTCAATATAACTAGAACTCCATTGTGCCATAGTACATTCTAAAAGTCCGCCTAGGAATATTGCAAAAAAGCATAACCACAAACCCTTGTTTTTCAAAAGTTTGATTACGCCAGACATCTTTTCAGGTGTTTCAAGTTTAGGAAGAGTAGAACTGAAAAACAAAAGTGTTGCAATTAGTGGAACGGTTGCGAAGATGAGCGCAAGCCATTGCCAACTTTCTTTGCCTATAAACAATAAGAAAAGGGTACTTATAATAATAACGCCAACTACACCCCAAGCGTATATCGAGTGAAGTTTACTCATTTCTCTTTCGGGATTTTCGCTCGGAATTGCCGCAATAACGGGGCTAATAAGAACTTCGGCAAACCCACTTGACGCCGAGAAAATAATTGTTCCTATAACCAAACCCAAATATATGTTGTTTGGCAAAATGAAAGGTGTCATAGCGTAGAGAATAAGACCTATCGTTGCAAGAACGGGTATGGTTTTTATCGCCACCGACATATTGAATTTATGCGAAAAGAAAGAACACATCAGGTCGACGAAAAGTTGCGTGGAGAAATTGATTAAAACCAAAAGACCTAGCAACGAATAGGAAATGCTGTAAAGGGAACGGAAAGTCAAAAACAAGATAGGCGAAAGATTGCCCACTATCGACATGGTTACGTTAGTTGCGTAACAGGCATATTTTACCTTTTTGTAATTACTCATAGTAAAACTCCGTTTGGTAAAAATATATTCATAAGTATATAATATACTTAAAAATTAAGCAAACGTTTATATTGACATTTTATCAATTAAATAATATAATTTTATAGGTGAAAGAAATGTATAAAGTTAAAATAACCGCAGTTAGGAAAACCGAATATAAAGACTTGATGGAAAGGTATGAAAATCCTATAACACACGCTTGCGATATAACGGTTGGGCAATCGTTCATATCAGTCGACGGGAATATTCCGAACGGGTTTTGTCAAAGCGCGTGGGATAGTGTAAGTCCTTTCGTAAAGGTTTTGGCGGAAGGTGGCGGTAACTTTTTCGACGGGTGGATGAAGGATAAGTACTCGGCAATGATTTCGTGTAACGACGGGTTTCGCCCCGTAAGTTTTTATTTAGAAAGAATAGAAGAATAAGAAAAGGGTATGCATTTGCATACCCTATTTAGGTTAACTGATATTATTTAGAACCCACGCGCCTATCTTTACGTTTGTCTTCTTCGGAAAGAGTATCGAAACAAACTAGGTTATGGTGCGCTTTGGCTAAGTCGTTTCGTTCCTTTTTATAAACGTAACCTTCCGAGCGCATATAGGCGTTCCAACGTTTGTGCTCTAAAACTTCTATGTTGTCAGCCTCTTCTTTGGTAAGGTCTTCTTCCTTTTTGTCAGCGCCTTTAATACCGCACTTTATTCTTGCACGCATATGTATAGCCGACGCCATTGACGACTTATTGTTATATTCAAACTGCCAAAAACTTTCTTCCGCACCGTATTTTTTGTGTCTTGCAAGCGCGTCTTTTTCTAATTCAGAATGAATAATAACTTTTTCACAATAAGTGCTTTCTACGTCGCCTATAAGCGTTACGTCGTAGGGTTGACCTTTAAAATTGACGGCATTTTCTAGCGAAGTTTTTAGTTCACCGTTATATACCACGGCTTTTATTACGGGGTGAAGATTATTTCTTTCAAAAAGCATTCTCAGTTTAACGGCACAATCAATATTTTGCTCGTCCGATCCGATTGATACGAAGACGTAAGTTGCGTCTTTGATTTTTTCTATTTGCTTATCAAATTCAATGCTTTTATAATCATAACCCGAATGAACGGTAATATCGTATTCGGCTTCGCCGTCTATTAGTTTGCCGTTATATTTTTTGTCCATAAGTTCAGGACACGAAGACGAGAAAATATCGTTAGCGTCGGGGGACTTATCGAAAGAGTTTATTTTTACGGTGTAGCCGTCCATTTGACAAAACCAAGCGAGCGTTTTAGTAAGATTTGAACCGTAATTACCCATACCCACTATAACGGCGG
Source organism: uncultured Bacillota bacterium (assembly GCA_949282465.1). GTDB lineage: Bacteria > Bacillota > Clostridia > Christensenellales > Borkfalkiaceae > UBA1259. The sequence continues at coordinate 4,021 of CASDPM010000123.1, read as the reverse complement.
AAATAACTTTCTTGCCGTTTTCACCTTCTTTGGCGTTCTTGAAAAGTTCAAAGCCGTTGTCGTAAAGATTGCGATAGATTAGCGAACTTGCAGGGTTAATTCTTCTAACGACGATTTTTCCGTCTGTGGAATTACTAAGTAGCATATCGCTTTGCACCGAAGAAGAGAAAAGGTAAAGTTGAGTAAAATCTCTATCTTTATATTTCTCGTTCACAATAGCAAATTGCTTTACGTTTTTGTCTTCGTTGTCACTAATCAAGAAGAAAGTGATTTTACTTTTTTTACTATGGAAATTTAAGTTGGTAAGCGTTAAATCTTTTTTGAAAAAGATTACGTTTAAGCCTTGAAGTTTTTCTGCCCCGTCATACGAGCCGTCTTCGTTAGATGCGTTAGTGAACACTAAAAGCGCCTTAGGGTGGTTTTTAGCAATATCCACGGCGAGTGCAATAGAATATTCGTTCATTTCGCTAAAAACGTAAACGTTTTTATGAAAAGACGTTAAATACTTTACGTAACTTACGATATTCTTAAAGAAGGAAAGAATAAATCCAAACGTTAAGATAGGTGCGATTATATATATTACGGAAAGCAGTATAGGGTAAGCGTTTTTCAAAAATTCGTTCGCAATAACCGACGAAAATGCGTTGACCGTTTCGAAATTACCGTTTAATACGTATAGCCCTAAAAGGTCGTGTATAGAAAGTATAACTGTCTTAAAAACCGAAAAAAAGTTAGCATTACCTATAACGTAGATATCGTAATTTATAGGGTAAAACAACAATGCGCCTGCAAACGATGTGCCGAGAATAAATATATTTATCGGTTTTAAGAAAGCGCGACTTTTTCTTTTTACGATTGTAGCCGTTATCGCCCAAGCAATAGAACCGATAAATAGGGCTAACGCAATCGAAAAGCAAATTATCAATCTCATAAAAAGTACCTAAAAATTTATTGTGGGCGGTGTTTGATGTTTTTACGTTCGCAGTAAAGGGCTGCCGCCGAATTATCGCTACAAATAACGGTAACGTTTTCGCACCCGTTAAGAATACCCCAACCAAAATCTTTCACCGAATCGGGCACGACTAATTTTTCAAGGTTAGTGCAACCCCTAAACGCCGTGTCGTCTATACGCGTTACTGAATCGGGTAAAATCATCTCTTTGAGCGAAGTGCATCTATAAAATGCGCCTTCGCCGATTTCGTAAACGCTATCGGGAATATTGATAATTTCTAGATTATTACATTCGCAGAACGCCCAGTCGCTTATAACCGTTACGCTATCGGGAATAACGTATTCCGATTTGTCAAGGCAGGCTGGGAAACAAATAAGTGTAGATTTACTTTTGTTAAACAAAATATCTTCTACCGATTTGAAATATTTGTTTTTAGCGTCTACCGAGATAGAAGTTAAACTATTACAACTTCTAAACGGGCTCATACCGATGCTTGTAACCGATGCGGGAATAAATATACTTTTGAGTGCCGAGCAGTCTTTAAAGGTATTTTTACCTATTTTGGTAAGATTTTTAGATAGTTTAATTTTTTCTAGTCCCGTACAGCCGTTAAACACCATATCGTCGATTTTGGTAACTTCGTCGGGAATATCTATTTCTTTAATTTTGATACAGTCTGCAAGCGAACTTTCGCCCAAGATAGTCAATTTTTCTGGTAAAACGATATTTTCAAGCGACTTACAACTGTTGAATACACCGCCGTAAATTTCGCTCATGCTGGCAGGTAGACTTATAGAAGTTAGGTTAGAACAGTTTTCAAAAGCACGTTCGCCGATTTCTATGTCGGGGTTGGTTACGACTAATTCTTTAAGACTAATGCAGTCTCTAAATGCACTTTCGCCGATATGTTTTACGTTTACGGGTAGAACTATACTTTTTATACTTTTACAACCCCTAAAAGATTCGTTGCCGAACGATTTAACGTTATCGCCAACGATTATCGTTTCAAGTTTTTCACAATTCTTAAATGCCGAATTTCCGACCGAAATAACTTCGTCGGGGATTTTGATTATAGGACTGCCGTCTTTACATTTAACTAATACGCCGTCAACGATATTTAACGCACGCATTGTTTCGGTGGGAAGACTTGCAATCAGTTTAGAAATGTATTTATCGGTATTGATGACTTCGCTTTTTACGTGTTGTAAGTTATCAAGTATCATGGAAAGCGCAGGCGGAACGACTACGTTTTCTTCAAGATAAATGGGGTAAATACGCTTTTCGTATTTGAACGCCGTAATTATTTCCATACCACAATACTTGGATTGTATTGATGCGTTTGATATAAACAATAATATAGCCGAACTGTGTTCGATTTTAGAACGTAATTCTTCGCGGAAGTCGTCGCCGATTTCCATAGTATCGTCGTACCAAATACGGAATTTTTCCTTGTCGATTTTTTGCAAAACTTCGTTGACGATTTTTGCGTCACGGTGCGAGTAACTTACGAAAAGATAGGGTTCAGGACCGTCGTATGATTCAATAGTGATTTTTTGAATAGAGTTAAGATTGTTTTCCATAAAAATTCTCCTTAATAATTACAATATCAACATAAGTAAGGCAAGGTTGACTGCTAATGACGGTATAGATATTAAAACGCCGTACTTAATAAAGTTCAAATAAGAAAGTTTAACGTCGTGTTTTTTGAGCATAGACGTCCACATAATTCCTGCAAGTGCGCCGATAGGTGTTAAGAGTGCACCGAGATTTGAACCGACCACCGTTGCGTATAAAGCGCCCGTTTGCGCCGTACCTGTAAGCGGTGCAATAATGGGACAGAAGAGTACGCTCATAGGAATATTGTTAATGAGATTCGCAGAAAGGAATGACGTTATTCCGTATTTTAAGATTACGTTTTCCGTACCCAAAACCGCGTTTATTTTTTGCGTTACACCGTGTTTTTGCAATGCCAAAATCATAACGAACATTGAAAGCACGAAAGGTATCAATTGCCACGGTGAACGTTTCAAACAGTTTAGTAGTGGTGAGTTTACTTGCGGCTTTTCGTTGTCAACCGTTTCCACGTTATCGGTATCGCACACTAGCGTTTCGCTTGCGGGCTTTTTGCGAAGTTTCTTTACTAGACTATATATGCCTATACAAAGGAATAAAGATAATGCCGAAACGAGTGACACGATCCACATATCAAGACCAACGTAAGGGCCTACTGCCAAAGCAACGGTACAAACGGAAAGGTGAATAAGACCTATGATAAGATAGGGTTTATTCGTAATCTTTACGTCTTCCACGTTCGCTTGTGCAGGAACGCTTAAATGCTTGCGGAAGATAAGCCATAAAATAAAAAACGAAACTACGGTAGACGCCAAGGTGGGTAAAAACATTACTTTTAGATAATCTAAAAAGTTTACGCCGTAAGCCGTTGCAATATAAATGTTGGTAGGGTTGCCGATAATAAGAGTCATGCTCATAGTGTTTGCGGCAATAAATTCTGCAATAAGATAGGGCAGGGGATTGATTTTCGCGTTCTTTGCAAAATAGCAAATAAATGGCGTGAACGTAAGAACGATAATATCGTTAGAAGTAAATACCGTCAAAATGGAAACTACAACGTAAAGGGTAACAAAAAGTTTCATTTGGCTTGACTTTGCCTTTTTTAACGTTAAGTTTGCAAGGTATCTAAAAAAACCAACTTCGTCGAGAAAAATCGACAGCATCGTCATGGAAATAAACAAAACTAAAATCTTTAACGGATTGATTGAAGAGTTTTGCGTTAACGCTTCAAATAAATACGACGGATTAACTAACCCCGATACGATAATTACTAATGCGCCAACAAGAACGACAATCCAGTATGAATCGACGGCGATTTTGCCTATTTTAAGTTGAGGCTTTAACAAAACGAATAAAATCATAGCAAGGCAGGTAAGCCCGACGATAATAATTGACGAAATCATTTTATCTCCATATATAATTATATATTTATAATATCATTACAAAATATAATATCACAATAAATTAAATAAATCAATAAAAAACTGAATTTATAAA
>CASDPM010000122.1 GCA_949282465.1 uncultured Bacillota bacterium | reverse complement strand
GTCAAATAGTAGCCTATGGTGTTTGATTTGATTTCAGTCGTGTACAACTCTGTACGAAAGTTTACAATCGTTATAGGCTGAATTTCGCCGTCTTGTTCAAGACTGTTTAAATAATCGCCAAACTTTTTAAGTATCATACTGTAAGATAAAATCGTCTTGTCGCTCTTTTTAGTTGATGGTAGTGTGTTGATATACTGTTCAGCATACTTTTGATATTCCGTTCTGTTCATTTATTTTAACTCCGCTATGATTTTAATTTTATCTACTTCGGGGCAAACTGCAAGGCTACCCCAAGTGCCGTGAAGTTGACCTATTCCGTCAATCTTCGTTATAGTTCCTGTTCTTCCTGTATAATCGGGTTCGTCTAACATTTCGATTATCTCAATTACATCTCCAACTTTTGCCATAGTTATTTGTTCTCCTTATCTAATCCGTAATGATAGTTTAATCTATCAATCATTTCTTGTTTCAAGTCTTTTATTTCCCACTTGTTTAACTGTACACCTTTTTCTTCATCAGTCGTCATCTGTTCAATAAGCATTTCGGCTAATTCTTTTGCAGTAGTATCTTCGTTAATGAGTTCTGAAAAATCGTCAAAGGTATAGGCGATTCTTCCGTTAATAAACACGTTCCACTCGTGATAACCTGCACTGAATTTCATTTTTCGTTTAGGGTGTATGCTTTCGGGGATTTCCATATCGGCTTGGGGATTGATATATCTGTCGGTTTCAATTCCAAAATATTTGCAGTAGTCGGCTATATGTATTTTACCCTTAATCCCTAATCGGTCGCCTGTTTCTTTCTTGATTTTTGTCATAAGCAAACTTGCATTTGCAAGCATTGATATCTCAAAAATCTCTTGCAGTTCTCTTGTGCTTATACTTTCTTTACTAAAAATTTCTTCTCTTCTTTTATAATCCATAATTTATTCTCCTGTAAGTTGTAATAATTCTTTTTGTTCAACAAGGTAGGCTCTTTGATTTTCGTATATCTTGTTGTAGTTTTGTTCGTTTCCTGAAAACTCTTTGACGATATTCTGTTCTTCGTTATTCATATCGCTGTATGCTTTTTTGCCGTAAAACGGGGGAAGCCAACCTTTACGTTGCGAAGCGAACAAATTAAACTTGTCAAGCAAATCTTGATTTCTAAACTTAATATGGCAAGTGCCTTTTTTATAGAAAGTCAAATTAAAATGTTCGGTGTTTATATTTTTAGCGTTTCCGTTATCAAAGTTGCTTTTAATTGTTCTTTCTAATAGTTCCATATCTTCTAAACCGCTAACGCCTTTTGCAAGGTAGTTAAGCGTTTTGCTCATATCGGTAAGTTTATAAATAACTTCTCGGTCTTGTAATTCGTAAGTATAGCCATCAACTGTATAATAACCGCCAAATCCTGAACCGTGGAATTTATAATTTTTTTCTTTGTGCCACGCTCCATAAAACGGAATTATAATTTTATTGTTCAACTTATGACCTTTATTCGTTTTCCAACCGTTGTAGTAATGGATATTATCACAACCGTCGTATTGTGCGTATTTAGTAAACTCGTCAAATAAAGTAAGTATTTCTTCTTCAATGCCTTTTAGGGTTGCTCGTCTGTTTTCTTCCATAAGCATTAAAATATTGTGTTCGTTAAAGTC
>CASDPM010000121.1 GCA_949282465.1 uncultured Bacillota bacterium | reverse complement strand
CACGATGATAAAAACGGTAACGTAATTGGGCTTTCGTCCGCAAGTGTAAAAGAAGATGGTATCAACAGCTTCAACGTATGTCTTGACGCGGTAGCAGTTATCGTAAATAACTCTAACACTACGATAAACGACCTTACGATTGCGCAACTCTACGACATTTTCAGCGGTAAAGTAACGAAATTCAGCGAAATTGTAGGTTAATATGAATAAGACTCAGTTTAAAGAAAAAACAGGTCAAACGATATTCACGGTGGCAGCGATTATATGCGTAATCGCTGTTGCCGCCATTTTCGTTTTTATGCTAATTAAAAGCATACCTGCCTTTAACAAAATAGGTTTGTTCGATTTTATCTTTGGAGAAACTTGGGCGCCCGATAGACTCGATAACTATGGAGCTTCCGACCTTTCGGGTACGTATGGTATCTTCAAGATGATTGTCGGAACGCTTGCAGCGACAGTTGGCGCTCTTTTAATTGGTGGCACGCTTGGTTATTTTACCGCAGTATTCCTTGCTTTCTATTGCCCGAAGAAATTGAAAAAGATATTCTCGTCAATGGTAAACTTGCTTGCAGGTATCCCGTCGGTGGTTTACGGTTTCTTCGGGATCGTGTTCTTGCTCCCGTTGCTTGCAAACTTTGCACCGAATAACGGTAGCGGGCTTTTGGCAACGTCGCTTATCTTGGGTATAATGATTATGCCTACGGTAGTATCCCTTTCCAAAACCAGTTTAGAGGCAGTACCGCGTTCGTATTACGAAGGTGCGCTTGCGCTTGGTGCGACGCACTCGGAAGCAGTTTTCGGTACGGTAACGAAAGCGGCGAAATCCGGGGTAACGGCTTCACTTGTTCTTGGTATCGGCCGTGCGCTTGGTGAAACGATGGCGGTCGTTATGGTGGCGGGGAACTCCGTTGCTTATCCAGAATCACTCTTTAATAGTTTTCGTGTGCTTACGGCGAATATCGTTATGGAAATGGGTTATGCTGGCGAAGTGCAACAAGGTGCGCTTGTTGCAACGGGTGTAATTTTGCTTGTGTTCGTACTTATCGTAAACCTTATTTTTGGTGCAATCTCCAAAAAGGCGGTTAAGGATGCAGTCGAAGGGAAAGGATTGTTCTCGAAAATCTTTAAGAAAAACGAGAAAACAAAGAAGAATATCTTCTGGACCAAGATTACAGATGCTTTCTCAACTTTTAAATATAAGATAAAGACGGCAAATATCGCTGCGGGTACTTCTATTGCAGCAGGTATATTTGCTGGAGCGGTACTGTTGCTTGTAATCGGTTTTATCTTTGTGAAGGGATTCCCGACGCTTATCTCCAGTCCTCACTTACTTTTTGGCAAATATGAGTTTGACAGTGAAAAAATAACGATTTTACCGTCGATAATCACAACGTTGATGACGGTTGGATTAAGTTTGCTTATCTCCGTTCCCATTGGACTTAGTACGGCAATTTTCTTAAACGAATACGCAAAGAAAAATAATATCTTTATTAAAATTATTCGTGGAGCAATCGACCTTTTGAATGGCGTACCGTCTATTGTTTACGGACTTTTCGGTATGATTACGTTCGTAGCGCTCATAGGCGGAACAAGTTCTATACTCGCAGGTACGCTAACGATAAGCATAATGTTACTTCCCACAATCGTGCGTTCCACCGAAGAAAGTTTGAAATCGGTACAATATAGTTTAAGAGAAGGAAGTCTTGCGCTCGGTGCAGGTAAAATGAGAACGATTTTCAAAATCGTATTGCCGTCTGCGCTTCCCGGTATAATGAGTGCAATTATATTAAGTATGGGTAGAGTAATTGCAGAATCGGCACCGTTTATTTATACGATGGGTTCGGTTATCTCTGCAACGCCTACGGGTTATTTAGACAGTAACGCAACACTTGCGGTTGCACTCTATCGACTTTCGGGCGAAGGTTGGTACGTAAACGAAGCGTATGCTACGGCAGTAGTGTTGATTATTCTCGTGCTTGGGTTAAACCTTTTAGCGCAACTTATTGCAGGAAAGCTCAACAAGAAATTACAAGGAGATAAGTAATGAAGAATATAACACAAGCAAATGAATATGGTGGAAGTATTTCCGTAAAAAACGCCAACCTTTGGTACGGAGATTTTCAAGCCCTTAAAGATATAAGTGTAGAAATCCCTGAAAAGCAAGTAACGGCATTTATTGGTCCGTCAGGTTGCGGTAAATCTACGTTCTTGAAATGCTTTAACCGCATGAACGATTTAGTAGACGGTTGTAAAATCGAAGGGGAGTTTTATGTTGGCGGAACGAATATTTATGGGAAGATTGACGTGAACGAACTCCGTAAAAACGTTGGTATGGTATTCCAAAAACCTAATCCGTTCCCGATGAGCGTTTACGATAATATCGCATACGGTCCAAGAACGTTTGGGATTAGAAAGCACGCAGATTTGGATGAAATAGTAGAAAAATCTTTACGCCAAGCAGCAATGTGGGACGAATTAAAAGATAGATTAAATAAATCTGCATTAGGGCTTTCGGGCGGTCAACAACAACGCCTTTGCATTGCTCGTTCTCTTGCCGCAAATCCTAAAATACTACTTATGGACGAGCCAACTTCGGCGCTTGACCCCATTTCTACGGGTAAAATTGAAGAACTTATGGAAGAATTGAAAAAGGAAATTACCATAGTTATCGTTACCCACAATATGCAGCAAGCAACCCGTATTGCAGACAAAACGGCGTTCTTCCTTTTAGGCGAGCTCGTTGAATTTGGTAATACCGATGATATCTTTACGTCGCCAAAAGATGAACGCACTGAAAGATATATTACGGGTAGATTTGGTTAATACTTGATTTTTTCTAAAAAAAAATAGTATAATAAAGGAGTAAAATAAAATGTCGATAAGAAAATTATTTGAAGAAGAGCTTGCTGGATTAAAAACCGAGCTTGTAGAAATGTGCCG
>CASDPM010000120.1 GCA_949282465.1 uncultured Bacillota bacterium | reverse complement strand
TTGTTTTTTGATAAGTTTTTATCTTTGGAATACGTTAATTATGCTTTTCATGGTATTCAAGCCTGTGTGTCTTTTTTAATACTTGATGCAGGGATTAAAATGCTTAAAAAGTTAAAGGTTAATTTTATAAACGTATTTTTGTGTTTATCAACTTTTATTTGCATGATTTTATTTACGTTGTTTTCCGTAAGTTTTTCTTCAATTTTTTATATTCTTATCGGCGGTGTAATTTCGCTGGCTATTTACACGATAACGTTTATATGTAAAAAAAATAAAATTCAATCTAAAACACTTGAAGAACAAAGCGAAGCGCAAGACAAAAAGGGGGATAAATAATGTTTGAACTCTTTTTAACCTTCCTTAAAATCGGCGCAGTTTCGTTTGGTGGTGGGTACGGGATGATACCTTTGCTTACCGAAGAAGTTTTGACACACGGTTGGCTATCTAACGATGCATTGCTAAACTTTATTGCTGTTTCGGAAAGTACACCAGGTCCTATTGCGATCAATATGGCGACTTTTATCGGTTACTCACAAGGCGGATTATTAGGCGCTTTTTTAGCAACGTTAGGCGTTGTTTTGCCTGCTTTTATCATAATTTTAATAATAGCGTCTATCATGAAAGGAATTTTACATTTTGCAGGCGTGAAAGCCTTTTTAGATGGTGTAAGACCGGTTGTAGTGGGATTGATTACTGCTACGGCTATAACAATATTATTGTCGGTCGTTTTGTCGTTAGATGCAATCGGTTCAGAAGTCGTTTTCGACTGGAAAGCATTAGTGATTTTTTGTTTAATAGCAGGCGTTTCGATACTTTATAAGAAATTTTCTAAAAAAAATATTTCGCCTATAATTTTAATTGTTATCTCTGCAGTTTTGGGTATTGTTTTATACGGATTTTTGGGTATGATTTGATATGGCTACGTTTTTGCTAATCGTTATATACTTTGCGTTTATAGGGCTTGGTATACCTGATTCAATTTTTGGTAGCGCTTGGCCTGCAATTTATTCTGAATTAAATATTCCCGTGTCGTATGCTAGTTACGTTATTACGTTAATTTCTGTTGGCACGGTAATAACTAGTGTTTTTAGTGTAAAGGCAATAGAAAAGTTTGGGACGGGAGTGGTTACAGCAATAAGTACGGCGTTGACGGCAATCGCTCTTTTTGGGTTTAGTATATCAAATAGTATCGTTTGGTTTTTTGTCTTTTCAATTCCACTTGGTATAGGGGCAGGTGCGATAGATTCGGCACTTAACAATTATGTGGCGTTACATTACAAAGCGTCGCATATGAACTTTTTGCATTGTTTCTACGGCGTAGGGGTGGCAGTTAGTCCTTTCTTAATGTCTTTTGCGTTAATGATTAACAACGACTGGCGTGACGGATACGTTTGGGCGGTAGTAATTCAGGTTGTGATAACTATCATGTCTTTTATAGCATTGCCGTTTTGGGGTAAAGTAAATAAAAGCGAAAAGGAAAAATCAGAAGAAAAGTTACCGTCGGTCGGTTTAAAAAGTGTGTTGAAAATGCCGTCTGTTTACGTAGTTTCGCTTATTCTTATAGGTTCGGTTGGGCTTGAATTTACTTGCGGAACTTGGTGTACTACTTTTCTTGTTGAAGGGCGTGGACTTTCAACGGATTTTTCCGCTTTAATCTTGACTTTTTATTACGTTGGAATGACACTTGGTCGATTTGTTTCGGGGCTTTTGGTCAATAGGTTGACAAGTTGGAAAATCGTACATATAGGGCAAGCAATTACGTTATTTGCGGTAATTTTATTAATCCTACCGTTGCCGATTGAAATAACCATAATAGGCTTGTTT
>CASDPM010000119.1 GCA_949282465.1 uncultured Bacillota bacterium | reverse complement strand
GGTGAATTATACTATTAAGTGTTGCACTTAGTTTGACAATTCATCTATTATTTAAATGATTGCTTCGACCATGGATTTTATTGCAAGCGCAAAAAGAAGAATTGCGCCTACCCACGTTGCATATTTGCCTAACAGTTTACCAAGGTACTTGCCAAATATAAGCGCCATCGTTACCAGTAAGAAAGTTATGCCTGCGATTATTAAAGCCGACCAGTAAACGGAAATGTTAGCGCCAACGAAAGTTACCCCGATTAAAAGGGCGTCGATACTCGTTGCGACGGCTTGAAGTAAAAGTATGCCCAAGTTAAATTCAGGGCGTATCTCTTCGCTTTCTTTTTGACGGGATTCTCTAATCATATCGTAAATAATTTTTGCACCTAAAATAAAGAAAATGCCTGCTGATAAATACCCCGAAATTTCTTTTAACTGTTCGGTAAAAATAGAGCCGATAAAAAACCCTATAAGTGGCATTATTCCTTGAAACAGGGCAAAGCACACGGGCATTGACCACTCTTGCTTTTTCGTGAGTTTTGTTTTATAGCTAGTACAATTCGCTATCGTGAGCGCGCACGCGTCCATTGATAGTGCTATGCCTATTAAAACGACGTCAAAAAAATTCATAAAAACCCCGTAATTTATTAAAAAAGATTTTATTAAATTATATTGCTTTTGTCAAGTTAAAATGTTAGAATAAAATAGATATGATAAAAATTACCGAAGAGTGGGATAAGATTTTAGAGCAAGAATTTTCTTCACCGTCTTACTTAAAGTTAAGGCAGTTCTTAAAAGAAGAATACTCTACACGCACTATTTACCCGTCCATGTACGATATTTTTAGTAGCATGAAACACACTTCGTTTTCAAACGTAAAAGTGGTACTTTTAGGGCAAGACCCTTATCACGAAAAAGGTCAAGCAATGGGGCTTTCATTTTCCGTGCCGGAAGGTGTAAAAATCCCACCGTCGCTAGTTAATATTTTCAAGGAAATTCACGCCGAATACGGCGTTCCACCTGCAAAGAGTGGGGATTTAACGGGTTGGGCAAAACAAGGCGTACTTCTATTAAATACCGTTTTGACCGTTCGTGAACATCAAGCAAATTCGCATAAAGGCAAAGGGTGGGAAGAGTTTACCGACGGTATTATAAAGAAAATTTCCGATAACAAAGAACACGTGGTATTTTTGCTTTGGGGCGGTAATGCTCGCAGTAAAAAATCACTTATTGATAAGTCTAAACATTTGATTTTAGAGTGTGCGCATCCAAGTCCGCTTTCGGCGTATAACGGATTCTTCGGTTGCGGTCACTTTATAAAAACTAACGAATATTTGAGTAAATACGGCTTAGAGCCGATTGATTGGAGTAAATTATGAAATACGTTGTTATTTTGGGCGACGGAATGGCGGATTATCGTCAAGAAAGTCTTGGTGGTAAAACTCCGCTTGAACTTGCAAAAAAACCTAATATTGACGGACTATGTGCTCGTGCAGAAGTGGGTAAATTGCGCACCGTACCGTGGGGCATGAAACCGGGTAGCGACGTTGCGAATTTATCAGTTTTAGGTTACGATCCCAAAGAGTGTTATACGGGGCGTTCTCCGTTAGAGGCTGCGTCTATCGGTATCGACTTAAAGAGTACCGACGTAACGGCAAGGGCAAATCTCGTTACCGTTTCGGACGAGTCTTGTTATGCGGAAAAAACCATGATTGATTATAGTGCGGGCGAAATATCTACCGCCGAAGCGAAGATTTTAATCGAATATCTCGCAAAAGAATTAAACGACGACGTTTATACGCTTTATGCGGGAATAAGTTATCGACATTGTTTAGTTATTGACAAGGGCGAAGTTGCCGGTGATTTAACCCCACCGCACGATATTACGGGCAAACCTATTAAAGAATATTTACCCAAAAGTCAACTTGGTAAACGTTACCTTGCAATTATGGAAAAATCTTACGAGTTACTTCGTAATCACCCCGTTAATTTAGAGAGAATAAAACAAGGCAAACGCCCTGCAAACTCACTTTGGTTTTGGGGGGAAGGAACGAAGCCTGCATTGCAAAGTTTTAAGGAAAAGTTTAATCTTAACGGCGGAATAATTTCTGCGGTGGACTTGTTAAAGGGTATAGGCAAACTTGCTAAAATGCGCGTTATCGAAGTGGAAGGCGCAACGGGTAACTACGACACTAACTTCTCGGGCAAAGCAAAGGCTTGTATCGACGCTTTACATGACGGACTTGATTACGTTTATCTTCATATGGAAGCGCCCGACGAGTGCGGGCATCACGGCGACGCTGAACATAAGATATATTCGATTGAGCAAATAGACGAAAAAGTAGTTAAACCTATTTTGGAAAGTTTAAGAAGTAGCGGAGAACCGTTTGCAATGTTGATTTGTCCCGACCATCCGACACCGCTTAATACTATGACACATTGCGCCGAACCCGTTCCTTATATTCTTTACCGTAGCGACGATAGTTTAAGTTCTTCGGTTAAATCATATACCGAAGACATGGCGGAAGAAACGGGCATATTCGTTGAAAGCGGTGTGGAAATGGCAAAACGTTTTTTAGAATAGAGAAAAAAGTCATCCGATAAGGGTGGCTTTTATTTTATACAAAAACCGTCAAAAAAAATTATAAAAGCATGGTAATATTCGGGGTGGGTTCTTCATAAGTTATTGTAGACCAAAAGCCAAGGAGAATTTTTATGAACGAAAAATTACAGTATGCAGAGATGCTAGATATTCCAGTAAGCACGTGCAATATTACCTATAAACCGCCAAAGCGTAGGCTATTTAAAAAACCCAAAGTCAACCACGAACAAGTTAAAAAAGATCTCGTGGCGAAAGTTAACGATAGTTTAGAAGAAACTCAAACGGAAGAAACGGCAACTTCTTCGCTTGTGGAAGTAGAACCCGTTTCCGAACAAGTGTCGGAACAAGATTATGCTTATGCGATAGGCGAAGATCAACCGACTGATGAACTCGGGACGGAACTTGAAGAAGAAAAAGAGCCTGTAATAGAAAGTTCGGTTTCGGTAAGGGAGATGGAAAAACCAAAAAAGAAGGCGTTTAAGTTTAGCGTTATAACCTTGCAAATCGCTATAATCGGCGTTCTTTTAACTACGATACTTATAACCAACGCGCTAGTTCCGTCAAGCGGAATAAATACCTTCATAAACGGCGTGTTCGGCGCAGGTAATTCCGTTCAAGAAGACAATAGGGTGTATTCCGATTTTGAGCCCGAACTTCCCGTTGTCGAAGATATAGTTTTGCAAGACGGTGTTATGACTTTTAGTGCGAAAGGTAGTCTATATTCGCCTTGCGACGGAACGGTTACTGCAAAAACGTTAGCCGAAAACGGGAAATATACGCTTGAAATTACTCATAATAAAAACTTTAAGTCGGTTTTGACGGGTATTGACTATGCTTACTTTGATATAGGTCAAGAAGTTTTATCTAATATTCCCGTAGGTTATGCGTTAGGCGAACAAGTTTCACTTTGCTTTTGCGGTAGCGACGGAAATATTATAACCGATTACACTATTGCCGAAGATTCGGTTATATGGTCGGTATAAAATTCGGAATACATCCGCTATTTTACGCGTTTGGTATATACTACGCTTTGACGGGAAGAATTTTCGTGTTTGTAGTGTATACTCTCACGGCGGTAATTCACGAGTTAGGGCATTCCATAGTGGCGTCTAGCGTTGGGTATCGGCTAAATAAAATCACGCTGATGCCTTTCGGCGCGGTCGCAAAAGGAAATATTGACGGAATAAAGTGTGCCGACGAACTAAAAATTGCGTTCGCAGGGCCGTTGGTGAATTTGGGCGTAGGACTTTTATTCGTGGCGTTTTGGTGGGTGTTTCCACAAACTTACGCTTTTACCGATCTTGCCGCCGAAGCAAACTTTGCCTTGGCACTTATGAATTTTTTGCCCGTTTATCCGCTTGACGGCGGAAGAATTTTGTCGGCATTATTACGGCTTAAATTAAAGACGCAAACTGCCGACCGAATTTGTACGGCGACGGGACTAACGTTATCTGGATTGATGCTCGTTTTGTTTGTCCTTTCAATTTTCTATACGTTTAACTTGTCGCTATTGTTTTTTGCCTTGTTTGGAATTTTTGGATTACTTGGCAATGGGAAAGAGAATAAATACGTCAGGATGTATTCGGTTTTAGATACCGAAAAATTAAAGCACGGCGTACCGTATAAAAAGCAGGCGGTAGATAAAGGGATTACCGTTAAAAAGTTGGTCAGTTTATTAGACGTTAACGCTATAAACGAGATAGCCGTGTTTGATAAAGACGTTCAAATTGCAACGCTTTCTCAAAAAAAACTTACTTCGATAATGGAAAAGGGCGATCTTTATTCGCCTATATATAAATATATAGCCGTAAAATAAACCTTTTTAAGGTGGTAAAAAAAGGTCCGTTCACTATATCTTGTGGGCGGATTTTGTATTTACCACAAAAAAATTAAAAAAATTCAAAAAAATGCAAAAAAGTAAGCGCTAAATTTAAAAAATTACTAAAAAACCTTGACATAAAAAAAGTTATTTGGTAAAATATTTTAGCACTTCGGAAGCGGGGTGTTAATTTTTTGATGTTCGGAAGGTGTTATTATGGCAGCGAAAGGCGCTAGAAACAAGATAACGTTGGCTTGCACGGAATGCAAACAAAGGAATTACGATACGTATAAAAATAAGAAGAACGATGCTGAAAGAATCGAACTTCAAAAGTATTGCAAATTCTGTAAAAAACATACTACGCATAAAGAAGCGAAGTAATTTCGTCGGGTCACGCCCGTATAATGCGATACAGGGGTAAAGTAATGAAAGAAAAGAACGATGTTACTGTAAAAGAAAACGCAGTAGACACTAAACAACAAAAAGCAAAGAAAGACAAGAACAAAAAGCCTAATTTCTTTAAAAGAATAGGCATGAAGATTAAGGACGTTTTTTCTGAACTTAAAAAAGTCAGTTGGCCTACCTTCCCGAAAGTTGTTAAACAGACGGGTATCGTTTTGGTCGTTGTTTTGCTTTTCTTAATTGTTATCACCGCATTTGATTTCGGTTTGCTCCAACTCTTGAATTTAGTTGGTTAACCGTTAGGAGTAAAAAATGGCAGTAGAACAAGCAAAGTGGTACGTTATTCACACTTACTCCGGTTACGAAGCAATGGTGAAAGACAGTTTGGAACAACTTATCGAAAATAACAATTTGCAAGAAAAGATTTTCGAGATTAAAATTCCTATGGAAGAAACTCTCGAAGAAAAAGCAAACGGAAAGAAAAAACTCGTTGAGAGAAAATTGTTTCCTTGTTACGTTTTCTTGAAAATGATTTATTCTAACGATATTTGGTATTTGGTTACTAATACTAGGGGCGTTACCGGTTTCGTTGGTCCGCAGGGTAGACCTTTACCGCTTACGGATGACGAAGTTGCAAGAAACGGTTTGGAAGCACGTGCTTTGAACGTAGACTTTACCGTTGGCGACGAAGTTCAAATCGTTTACGGTCCGTTGGAATCTTTCTGTGGGAAAATTATTTCGCTTAACGAAAGCACTCAAAACGCTATGGTTAACGTTGAAATGTTCGGTAGAGCAACCGACGTTGAAGTTTCGTTTGCACAATTAAAGAAAGTAAACGTAGTAACTGAACAATAAACATTATATAATAATAAAGATATGTGGCGGTAAACCGCCGTGTATATAAGTGGGAGTTGCGCTAAAATTATTTACACTGGCGTAACGGTAGTACCACCAAAGGAGGATAGAATTATGGCTAAAAAAGTAACGGCAATCGTAAAATTGCAACTGCCCGCAGGCAAGGCAACACCCGGTCCGCCCGTTGGTTCAACTTTAGGTCCTCACGGTATCAATATTCCGGGATTTACTAAAGAATTCAACGCAAAAACGCAGGATCAGGCAGGTTTGATAATCCCCGTTGTTATGACGATTTATCAAGACCGTTCTTTTACCTTTATACTTAAAACCCCGCCGGCACCCGTTCTCATTAAGAAAGCGTGTGGCATTCAAAGCGGTAGTGCAGCACCTAACAAAAATAAGGTTGCTAAACTCACCAAGGCACAGGTAGAAGAAATTGCAAAACAAAAAATGCCCGACCTTAATGCAAACTCTCTTGAAAGCGCTATCAGCATGATTGCTGGTACGGCAAGAAGTATGGGCGTAGTAGTTGAAGATTAACGATTATAATATGTGGGAGGACTTTTTTGTCCGAATGTACCACGGGAGGTAAATTAAATGAAACACGGAAAAAAATATATTGACAGCGTTAAAAGCGTTGAAGCAACAAAACTTTACGAAGTTGACGAAGCATTGTCGCTCGTTCTTGATACCGCAAAGGCAAAGTTTGACGAAACGATTGAACTCCACGTTCGTTTAGGTGTTGACCCCAAACAAGCAGACCAACAGGTTAGAGGCGTTTTGGTTCTTCCTAACGGAACTGGTAAATCGGTTAAAGTTTTGGTACTTGCAAAAGGTGAAAAGGCTGACGAAGCAAAGGCTGCTGGTGCAGATTTTGTAGGCGCAGAAGAAATGATACAAAAAATTCAAACTGAAAACTGGTTTGATTACGACGTAATTATCACCACGCCCGACATGATGGGTTTGGTTGGTCGTATCGGTAAGATTTTAGGACCTAAGGGCTTAATGCCTAACCCGAAGTCTGGTACCGTTACTATGGACGTTGCTAAGGCTATCAAAGATACCAAAGCAGGTAAAGTAGAATACAGACTTGATAAGACGGCAATCATTCACTGCCCCATCGGTAAAAAGAGTTTCGGTAAGGACAAACTTAAAGAAAACTACGACGCTCTTATGGAAGCAATTATCAAAGCAAAACCCGCTGCTGCAAAAGGTCAATACGTTAAGAGTGTTGCAGTTGCAAGCACGATGGGTCCCGGCGTAAAAATTAACGCTAAAATTTAGTTGACAAACGCCTTAATAGGTGTTATAATCACAACGTAAAAATTAAATAGCCCAAGACAGTAGGTGTTAACTTACGGCTTGCCGTAGACCAACCGAGGCAGATTGTTTTTAAGGAACGCTATTTATGCGCCCTTGTGTTCTGCTTTGGAATACAAGGGCTTTTTTATAACTTTCAAGGAGGTAAATAAAGTGTCGGCAAATTTTGAAGCAAAAAAAGTAGTTGTTGAAGAAATTAAATCGAAAATTCAGAATTCTAAGTCGGTAGTATTCGTTAAGTTTAACGGTCTTTCGGTTGCAGAAGATACCGAACTTCGTAGAGAATTCAGAAAGAATAACGTCGAATACAAGGTTTTAAAGAACACTCTTGTTCGTCGCGCGTTCAACGATTTAGGTATTACGGATTTTGACGAAGATTTGAACGGTCCTACGTCTGTTGCATTTGGTTCGGACGAAACGGGCGCATCAAAGGTAATCGTTGAAGCCGCTAAAAAGTATGATAGCAAAGTAGTCGTCAAGTGTGCTTTTGTTGACGGCGGAAAGGTAGACGCTAACGGCGTTAAGACTTTGGCATCCATGCCTTCCAAAGAAGAACTCATTGCAAAAATGCTCGGTTCTTTGCAAGCACCTATATCCAAGTTTGTTGGTGTTCTCTCTGCAATGCCCAGAAGTTTGGTTATCGCATTAAACGCTATTGCTGAAAAGAAAGCGTAAAACAAAATTAAAAACAAAAAAATAAAAAATTAAAATTAAAACAAAAAGTATTTATGGAGGATAGAAAAATGGCAGACATTCAAAAATTTATTGAAGAAATTAAAGGTATGACAGTTTTGGAACTTAACGAATTAGTTAAGGCTTTGGAAGAGGAATTTGGCGTAAGCGCTGCTGCTCCCGTAGCAGTTGCTGCTGCTCCCGCTGCTGCTGCAGACGCTCCCGCAGTTGAAGAACAAACCGAATTCAAGGTAGTTCTTAAAGAAGTTGGCGATAACAAGATCGTCGTTATCAAAGTTATCAAAGACGTAACTGGTTTGGGTCTTATCGAATCTAAGGCTCTTGCTGTTGACGGCGCTACCATCAAAGAAAGCGTTTCCAAAGAAGATGCTGATGCTATGATCGCTAAATTCAAGGAAGCTGGCGCTACCGCTGTTGCTCAATAATTGTTTCAATAGAGAGAATTATAAAACAAAAATTAAACGGACGGATTATTCCGCCCGTTTTTTTTGTTAAAATAACATTTTACGGCATAAAAAACATTATTTTACCTGTGAAAGAGTAAAGTTTTATTGACAAGCGAGCAAAAAACAAGTAAAATAATATAGATAAATTTATAATCCTTTTTATGGAGATAGATAATGAAACGTTTCAAAAAGATTTTTATCAACGTTATTGCAGTCGTTATGCTTGCGGTTATGAGCATAGGTCTTACCGCTTGTGAAGACATTAGAACTATTAAAGTTACCGTAAGTGTTTACGATTCGGGCTCTTCTGCTATGGTGGAAAAAGTTCTTTACGTAGATATGTATCGTCATCTTGCACCCGATACGGTTGACGCTATTACCGGTTACGTTCAAGACGGTTATTATAACGACGCTATGTTCTATATTAACGAAAATCATTCCAGTCAAATCATGATGGGTGAATATAAATACGACAACGGTGCTATCGTTAAAAACGCAGTTAAGCCTGCTATCACGGGCGAGTTTGAAAAAGGCGGTGTGATAGGTTCTAACCTTGTAAGCGAAGAAGGTTCTATCGGACTTTGGAGAAGTTGGGTTGAAAACAGTAACTCTTATTCGGTTTCGGATGATGCAAGAGATTCTGGTAGTTCTACTTGGTATATGCCTACTTCGTCGATCAGCGGTTATAACGGTTGGTTCTGCGTGTTTGCACTTGTAGATTTGGAAAACGAAGATAATAGCGCAACGTGGGAACTCTTAAAAGCAACGCTTAGCGGTGAAAATGCAAGTTACGTTGAATATACCGTATATTATACGGGTGAATATGACGAAGATAAGTCTTTTGAAGAAAATCACGGTCTTACCTTTAACTGTGTAGAATCTGACGATTTTGATCTTGACGCAGGCGAATATTTCGACGCTGAAAACGGTCAATATACCTGTTACAACAAATACACGCTTAAAGTTCCCGTATACAAAGTAAATAACGCAGTTAAGGGCGTTGGCGCAAAAATCGTTTCTATGGAAATGGTTTAATAAAAACAAAATTAAATAGTATAAGTCGGCTAAATTTAGCCGACTTTTTTATATTTTCTTGACGTTGATTATTTTTCGATTTTCTAACGCGAAGGTAAAATATTCGGCGAAGAAAAGATTTTCGCTTTTTTTATAAATAAGTCCGACTTCCGATTGACTGCGAAATACGGGCGGTGGAATAATGCCTATAAATTCCCCGAAAAAGCCCTTTAACTTGTCTTTATTTTCTAGCACGTTTCCACCTAGATAAGGCACGATATCGCCACCGACTATAAATTCTTCTATAAAGGCAAAAGGCAATATTTTTTCGTGTAGATTGTCAATGCAAAAAGTTTCCGCCGTAACGACCTTAACGTTTTTTGCAATAAGAGTTTTGCCGTCGTACTGCCAAGAAGTTATTACGGTATGCTTTGCAATATCTTTGTGTTTTTGAGTGGTTTCAAATAAGTTTTCAGCGTTGAAACTATCAACTTCGTCACAAAACACTTGATTTATTTTGTCAGTTATACGGTATACGACAAGCGTTTTAGATTTTCCGTTTAGAAGAACGGCGATAAAATTGTTTCCGTTTAGTGAAAACCTTTGGAAAGAACAACTTTCAATATCAATAGTAAAGTTATCGGCAAAAAAGTCGGACGGAGTTTCTAGTGAGAGTTTTAAGCCGTTTTCATAAAATACCGTTGCGATTAGATCGTTGTATTTTTCTTGACCGATAATCTTAAAGAACTCGTGTGATTGAGTTTTGTTTGCGTGTATCAAGTACCCACCTTTAAGGTCGGTAACGGTTAAACCTTTTGGCGGACAGTTGATAAGTTCTTCGCTCAAAATAAAATTTACGGTAGGGTCGTTCCCTAACGGGCAAATTTCCACAAATGGTTTTTCTTTAAGTTCTATATTACAACTCTTTGTTTCTTGGTCTATCGTGCCAAAATAGATGCCGTTAAGTTTTATCGCCGACGGATATGCGCTTGAAAAATAAATATACATGGTTAAATTTATGTATAAAATCTTCTTGTTATGTCAATAACCGTACAAAGAAAGTATAAAGGAGATAATTTATTATGGAAAAAATTTACGGTTATAGACAAAGTGATATTTCGGGTTTGGTTAAATTTATTAAGGAAAATAAGGGGCGTTCGCTTTCGCAAGTATTTGCGCTATACGGCAATAGGGTTGGCAAGGCTAAGGGGACGGTGAGAAATATGTACTACGCACTTGCAAAGCATTCCTTAAACGACGCTGAGTTTTGTAAAAAGTACCTTGACGGCAAACCTTTGCAAGTTGAAAAAATAGTTGAATTTGACGAAAATGAAGAAAAAGAATTGATTAAAAAAATTCTTGCAGGAAGAAAGGAAGGCAGGTCGGTAAGGAGTATAATTATGGAACTTGCAGGCGGAGATGCTAAACTTGCGCTGCGCTATCAAAATAAATTCCGTAACGCATTGAAAGGGAATTCGCATTTAGTTGCCGAAGTAATTACCGAGATAAAATCCGAAAAAGGGTTTGAAGTCCCCGTAGAGAGAAAGGCTCAAACGCTTAATATAAGTGAGTTTCAGTTTAAAAAATTAAAAACAGAAATTGATAATTTGATAAATAGAATATCGTCTAAACTAAGGCAAGAAAACGACTATCTTAAATCAAGAATTGCCACTTTGGAACTTGAAAACATGCGTTTTCGCAATATTTTATACGGAAATAGCAAGGCGGTTGACGCTATAAAATTTATAGGTAGGCATAAGGACGAAAACGTGCTGAACTAAAAAATTTTTTTCATACGTTTGCAATCTGAAATAAAAAATAGTATAATAAATTCATTATTCGTGCAAGGAGGTTACGTGATAATGGATTTATTTAAGAAATGCGCTAATCTTGAAATTGTTAAAAAAGTAAAAGAAAAGGATATTTACCCTTACTTTCATCAACTTAATTCCAAGCAAGGACCGGAAGTTGTTATGGAAGGTAAAGATATTATAATGATAGGTTCGAACAACTATTTAGGACTTACTTCTCACCCCGAAGTTATTGAGGCGGGAATTAAGGCTTTGGAAAAATACGGCTCGGGTTGTTCGGGCAGTAGGTTCTTGAACGGAACGCTTACCGAACACGTGCTTTTGGAAAAGGAACTTGCACAGTTTCTTAAAAAAGAAGACGTTGTTACTTTTTCCACGGGTTTTCAGTCCAACTTGGGAATTATAAGCGCTATCGCAGGCAGAACGGACTATATTCTTTGCGATAAAGAAAATCACGCAAGTATTTACGACGGTTGCCGTCTTTCCTTTGCGAAAATGCTTCGCTATAACCATTCTGACATGGAAGATTTGGAAAGATTGTTAAAGACGATTGATACAACCGTTTCGGGTATTTTAATAGTAACCGACGGCGTGTTCAGTATGGGCGGAGATATTTGTAAACTTCCCGAAATCGTTGCACTTGCTAAAAAGTACGGCGCAAGGGTTATGGTCGACGATGCCCACGGTTTAGGTGTTTTAGGCGCTCACGGTAGGGGTACTGCCGAATACTTCGGTCTTGAAGACGACGTCGATATTTATATGGGAACGTTTTCTAAATCGCTTGCAAGTTTGGGTGGCTATATGGCGGCAAGCCACGAAGTTTGCGAATACGTACGCCACACTTCGCGTCCCTTTATTTTTTGCGCAAGCATACCGCCGTCAAACGTGGCGTGCGCAAGAAAGGCTCTTGAAATATTAAATAGAGAACCCGAACGTGTTAAGGCTCTTCACGATATAAGTTGTTATATGCGCAACGGTCTTAAAGCGAACGACGTCGATATTATAGCAATTGACGAAACGCCTATAATTCCTATCTATACTTACGAAGACGAAAAGGCGTTTACCGCTTGTAAACTTCTTTTTGACCGTGGTGTTTACGTAAACCCCGTAGTTTCGCCTGCCACACCCGTAGGGCAAGCACTACTTCGTACGAGTTATACTGCAACTCATACCGAAAGCCAAATGGACAAGGCTATTGAAAAGATAGTAGAAGTTCTCAAAATCGTCGGTGTATAAAAAAATAAAGCGACTAATTTGGTCGCTTTTTTTGTTTTAAATATTGCATTTTTACCGTATAAAAATATTTGACATTATTCGCGCGATAGACTATAATATAATTGCAACCAAAAAGGTT
>CASDPM010000118.1 GCA_949282465.1 uncultured Bacillota bacterium | reverse complement strand
TCTACCGAAAAAAACATATTCTTCGACTTTATGTTTTTGCGTTCGGAATTTGAAAACGCAGGGCGTGTATTTACATATAAAGAAAGTTTTTGTTCAATGAAGAGTATGACGCCCGTATGTAAAATTTGCCGTAAATCGGGGGCGGGATATAAATACCCTAAACTCTCTGAACTTTGTAGTTTTTTCGCTATATCGGATTACGATATAGCGCTTGCATCAAAAAAGATTTTCGGCGAAAGCGCATCTTTTCACGACGCACGTTTTGATACAACCGCCGTCTATCTTGCAGTACTTAAAGGTATAAAATGTATCCCTGAACTTGAACATTTAAGGAATTATCTATAAACAAAGGTTAAAGTTATGATTAGTTTTTTGGACGTTTTAATTGCAGTATTTTCGCTTACAATCCTAGCCGTGCCAGGGTTTGTTTTGGTTAAAACAAAACTCATAAAAGGTGATGCCGCCGCCCCGTTTTCGGCGCTTGTGCTTTACGCATGTCAGCCTATGCTTATGTTTATGGGATTTCAAAAAACGCCTTATGATTCTTCGATAGGTCTGAATATGCTTATCGTGGCGGGCATAGCATTTGTCGTTCATTTTATAATGATAGGCATAATGTATTTATGTTTTAGGAATAAAGACAATAACGCAAAAATCAACTGTTTAAGGTTTGCAAGCGTTTTCTCTAATTGTGGCTATATGGGTTTTCCGTTCTTACAAACGCTTTTCGGAGGAACTGATGCGATAGGCGAACTTCTTATCTACGGCTCGGTAGTTGTTGGCGTGTTCAATATCTTAACGTGGTCAATCGGCGTGTATATGATGACGGGCGATAAAAAGCAAATGTCGGTTAAAAAAGCGCTACTTAATCCCACCGTTTTAGGCTTGTTCTTTGGCTTAATCGTGTTCTTTGCGTTAAGAGTTCCTATCGTCGATATCGCAGTAGAAGGCACTATGCTCGATACTATTTTAACTAAACTTATCGCAAGTTTTAATTTCTTGGCGGATATGGTTACACCGCTTGCTATGATAGTTATAGGTATTCGACTTGCTAACGTCAGTTTGAAAAATCTTTTTCTCGATAAATGGGCTTACGTTTCATGTGCGTTCAAACTAATAGTAATGTCGATAGTGTCTATTTTAGCGGTGGCGTTCTTGCCTATATCGACTACTGTTAAATACGCTATATTCTTTTTACTTTCCATGCCAAGCGCAACGGGAACGGTACTTTTTGCCGTTCAGTTCGGTGGCGATAGCGAATCGGGTTCGGTGTTCGTTTTGCTTTCTACTATATTGTCGATATTGACAATACCACTTATGTTTCTTTTATTTAATCAAGGATTTGGAATAGTTATATAATATGATAGTTGATTTGCATAGCCATACCAATTTTTCTCAATGTGGGATTGACACGCCCGAAGAGTTAGTGCATGAAATGATAAAAAACGGGGTTGACGTTTTAGGTATAACCGACCACCACTACGGAATAGGTGATAGAAAGAAGGAATACTTTGATATTCTTACGTTGCTAAAAGAAAAGTATAAAGACAGTATAACAATATATCGTGGAATAGAAATCGCTACTGTAAACTGGTTAGAATTTGATAGAAGAGAAGATATATCTTACTTTGATTATTGCTTAATAGAACATATCGATCATCCCGATAGCGTTGTTAATGGCGACGTGTTTGAATACGTAAAAAGCCTAAACTTAAAAGCAGGGATTGCGCATACCGATTTGTTTACTTACGTTTATGATAAAAAGATAGATCCTTACGAGTTTTTTTATAAATTAAAAACTAATGGAATATTTTGGGAACTAAACGTAAATTACGATAAGATACACCGATTTAACGAGCACGAATACGTGAAAGAGTTTTTTAGGAATAAGGAATATCAAAGTCTTGTCCGTGATATAGGGGTGCAACTTTCCGTTGGGTTTGACGGGCATAGAAAAGAAGAGTATAAGGTAGAAAGGGTAAAAAACGCCTGTGATTTTCTTATTGACAACGGTTTTAATTTAATAACGAAATTATAAAAAAACGACGCTTATAAAAGCGTCGTTTAGTTTTATTATTTTAAGGTTTTTATTCCCACTCGATTGTAGCGGGTGCTTTGGGTGAAAGGTCGTAAAGCACACGGCATACGCCTTTAACTTCGGCAAGAATTCTGTCGGCAATCTTTTTAAGAACTGCCCAGTCGATTTCGGGAACGGTTGCACTCATAGCGTCAACGGTATTTACCGCACGAATAATAACCGGCCAGTCAAATACACGCTTTCCATCTCTAACACCCGTCGAACGGAAATCGGGAACAACGGTGAAGAACTGCCAAACTTTATCGGTAAGACCAGCCTTGTCAAATTCTTCTCTTAAAATGGCGTCCGATTCACGGAGCGCTTCCAAACGGTCACGAGTAATAGCGCCTAAACAACGAACGCCAAGACCAGGACCGGGGAAGGGTTGACGGTTAACCATTGCACGGGGAAGACCTAATTCATAACCGACTACTCTTACCTCGTCTTTATAAAGAAGTTTTACGGGTTCGACGAGTTCGAATTGTAAATCCTCGGGAAGACCGCCTACGTTATGGTGGGCTTTAACGCCGTCGCTTTCAATAATGTCGGGGTAAATAGTGCCTTGTGCAAGGAATTCAATACCTTCGAGTTTTCTTGCTTCTTCTTCAAATATACGGATAAATTCCGCACCGATAATTTTTCTTTTAGTTTCAGGATCGTCAACGCCTGCAAGTTTTTCCAAATACCTATCGGTAGCGTCAATATAAATAAGGTTAGCATCTAACTGATTGCGGAATACCTCAATAACCTGTTCGCTTTCGCCCTTTCTCATAAGTCCGTGGTTAACGTGTACGCAAACGAGTTGTTTGCCGATAGCCTTGATTAAAAGTGCGGCAACGACAGAACTATCTACACCGCCCGATAAAGCAAGAAGGACTTTTTTATCGCCGACTTGTTTTCTGATGATAGCCACTTGTTCGTCGATAAACGATTTAGCAAGTGCGCTTGTTGTTATACGTTCCATGTTTTCCGGTCTTTTGTTGCAGTCCATAAAAAACCTCGCTGAATAAATTTATAGAATAATTATACACTACAATTAAATCAAATTCAATCGTTTGACGGCAAACTCAAAAAAATTTTTATTAAAAAAATTTAATCGACGTATAATTTAAACGAATAATTTTGTTTTCAACCATCCAAAAAATAGAAAAAATATAAAAAGGTTGTTAAAATGCTTGTAAAATTTTTGGTGATTTGGTACAATAATTAAGAATTTTATATATAGGGGTATCGCCAAGCGGTAAGGCAACGGACTCTGACTCCGTCACTTCGGTGGTTCGAATCCATCTACCCCTGCCATTACTGAATAACAGTTATATAATAAAGGCTTTGACGAAGAGTATACGATAATAAAACCTTTACAGAGAAGCGACGGTTGGTGCAAGTCGTAAGGTGGTTTTCCGTATTGTAACTTCCGAGCCGAAAGGAAGAAACCTTAACGGGTAGTAGAACCTTTCCGTGATTGCTGCGTTAACGTCATAGGGATTGATAGATTCCAAGAGTGGCGACGAAAAAGTCGCAATTTGAGTGGTACCGCGGGTGCAAGAGCGCTCGTCTCAAAGTAAAACTTTGGGGCGGGTTTTTTATTGCCCTAAAAAAGGTGGTGTTTTTATGGAACAAATGACAGGTCTTGATTTGAAGATTAAAGAGATGGCTAGGCGTATTAAAGAACTTCGAGATATCGTTGGTTTAACGCCTGAACAAATGGCGGAAAAAACCGCCGTATCCGTCCAAGAATACCTTGCGTGTGAAAACGGCGACAGGGACCTTAACTTTGCGTTTATTTACCGATGCGCAATCGCTTTGTCGGTAAACGTTACCGATATTATCGAAGGTTACAGTCCTAAACTTAAAGGTTATACCGTAACGCGTTCGGGCGCAGGTCAAGAAATTGCAAAAGCGCACGGCATGACCTATTATAACCTTGCTTACGCCTTCCGTGATCGTATTGCTGAACCTCTTTACGTTGTAAGTAAGTACGACGAAGAAGCGCAAAATAAGGAAATTGAACTTACCACTCACGCAGGGCAGGAATGTGATCTTGTTATCGAAGGTAACCTTATGGTCCAAGTTGGTAATCATAAGGAAGTTTTAGGACCGGGGGATAGTATTTATTACGATAGTGATACACCGCACGGTATGATAGCCGTTAACGGAAAGGACTGTATCTTTTATGCAATCGTATTAAATCCGACGGGCGAACCTATACCGGAACTTTCTAACGTTAAAAAGGTTGAACAACCGAAACCCGAAAAGAAAGTAGATAATAAGGCGCGTATATATAAAAATTATATTGACGTTGTTGAAAACGAAGTTGGAACACCCACTTCTATCACGTTCAAGAATACCGAAAAGTTCAACTTTGCGTTTGACCTTGTCGATGCGCTTTCCGAACGTGAACCTGATAAACTTGCAATGCTTCACATATCGCGTGATAAGGTGGAGAGAAGATTTACTTTTACCGATATGAAAAAGGAATCCAACCGTTGTGCAAACTATTTTAAGTCGCTTGGTATAAAAAAGGGCGATAGGGTAATGCTTGTTCTTAAAAGACATTATCAGTTTTGGTTTGCAATGCTCGGTCTAAATAAACTCGGGGCAATAGCGATACCTGCAACAAACCAACTTCAAGAACACGATTTTGAATATCGTTTTAAGACGGCGGGCGTATCTGCTATAATATGTACTGCGGACGGAGATACTGCGCATCAGGTCGATATAGCGTGTGAAAAATGTCCCGAATTAAAACATAAACTTATCGTAAACGGCACGCGTGAAGGTTGGCGTTCGTTCGACGAAGAATATACCATGTTCAGTACGCATTATAAACGTACCGAAGATTCGCCTTGTGGTAACGACTTGCTTTTGATGTTCTTTACTTCGGGAACGTCGGGTTACCCCAAGATAGCAGCACACAATCATAAATATGCGTTAGGGCATTTCCATACCGCAAAATATTGGCATAACGTTGACCCCGACGGCTTGCATTTTACTATTTCCGATACGGGTTGGGCAAAATCAATGTGGGGTAAACTCTACGGTCAATGGCTTTGTGAAGCGGCTACTTTCGTTTACGACTTCGATCGCTTTGACGCAGCCGATATTCTTCCTATGTTTGAAAAGTACGGCATAACGACTTTCTGTGCACCGCCAACAATGCTTCGTATGCTTATTAAACAGGATATAAGTAAATATAATTTCACTTCCGTTAAACATATGTCTACGGCAGGCGAAGCACTTAACCCCGAGGTTTATAACCAGTTTGAAAAACTTACGGGCTTGCAAATCAAAGAAGGGTTTGGTCAAAGTGAAAGCACAATGATGATAGGCAACCTTACGGGCGCACCCCATAAGGTTGGGTCTATGGGTAAACCATCACCTACGTATGATATTGATTTGGTTGATGCAGACGGCAAGTCCGTTCCTGATGGTGAAGTTGGTGAAATCGTCGTTAACGTTTCCAACGGCGCGCCTTGTGGTTTGTTTACGGGGTATTACGGCGACGAACAAAAGACCAAAGAAGTATGGCACGACGGGTTCTATCATACGGGCGATACCGCATGGCGTGACGAAGACGGGTTCTTTTGGTACGTTGGTAGGGTAGACGACGTTATTAAGTCTTCGGGCTACCGTATCGGGCCGTTTGAAATAGAAAGCGTTATCATGGAACTTCCTTACGTTTTGGAATGTGGTGTTTCCGCCGTTCCCGACGAAGTTCGTGGTCAAATAGTAAAAGCAAGTATCGTTTTGGTTAAAGGCACCGAAGGTACCGAAGAATTAAAGAAAGAAATTCAAAATTACGTTAAACAAAAAACCGCGCCGTATAAATATCCGAGAATAGTAGTGTTTAAGGACGAACTTCCCAAAACGGTAAGCGGAAAAATTCAGCGTAATAAACTGTAAAAGGCGATAATGGCAGAGTGGCTTAATAGTGCTTTTTCGGGGTTTGATTATTCAATTTTTTCCGATATGCACGCGTTATATTTATCATACGGCGGATTTTTCACACCGTTTATGCGGTTTGTAAGTTTGTTTGGCGACAAGGGATTGTTTTCCATAATTTTAGCAGTAATATTGCTTCTGTTTAAGTCTACGCGTAAATCAGGGCTATGCGTGGCTCTTTCAATCATAATAAGCGCGATTCTGGTTAATCTTTTGGTAAAACCCATCGTTGCTCGTCCACGCCCTTATACCGAATATCCGTATAACGAGTGGTGGTTAAACGTCGGCGCTCACGCTGAAAAGGATTTATCTTTTCCGTCGGGGCACGTAAACAATATTACCGCTATAATAACGGCAATTTTCCTTGCGAGTAAGAATAAAAAATTCACTTGGTTATTGCTTATTATTCCCTTCGTAATGTGTTTGTCGCGAGTTTATCTGATGGTGCATTACCCGTCCGACGTTTTGTTTGGGCTTGCGTTCGGCATAGTATCTGGGTTGGCTGGATTTTTCGCAGGGAAAGGGCTTTACGATTTTATCGTGAAAAGGAACAATAAATTTTGTTTGTTTTTTGCAAATGCAAGCATTTTTCAATTGTTTAAGAAAAAAGAAAAATAATTTAAAAAAAGGTCGACAAAACAGTTGACCTTTTTGTTTTTTAGAACTATACTGTAATCGAAAAATTTAAGTTTTTCATACAACTTAATATTTTTATTGTTGCTTTTTGGTGACCTGAATATTTGAGTTAGTAAAGTACGCAGGCGTTAAATTGCTTGCAAAGGAGGTAACAATGAAAGGTTTTATCAAAAACTGCGAAAGGTTTTTTGATCAGATTGACAAAACGGTTGTAGTGTTCTACGCGTTAAACAATTTCAACAAAAAATTCTAATCGCAAAAACGTGACTGTCAATTTTAGAATTGACGCAAAAGAACTCTCTAACCGATAGCGGTTACGGGGGATTTTTTCTTTTAAAGGGTTTTCATTTGTGATTACGAAACGAACGGAATTAAACAATAAAACAAAGTATTTAATCAATATAATAATATAAGTGTTCAATTATGAGCATTTATGAACAAAATATTAAATAAAAGTGTAATGTTTTTATAAAAGGTAATAATTTTTTTGAAAGGTCAAAAACGAACGGAAAAAGCGCTTGACGATATTTAGTATTTAGTTTATAATTTTAATAAATATAATATAAAGGAAATTGTCAGATGAAAGATATTATCGAAAGGCTTAACGCTCCAACGGCGGAAGAAAGACTTATCGCTTTGCAAGAATTTGTTAAAGCCGAAAAGGAATGCGACAAACCCGTAAAAAGGGAAAAGGACGCAAACAATCATATCCACACAATCTATTCGTTCTCACCGTATTCGCCGACAAAGGCTGCCTATATGGCATATAAGACGGGCTTGACTTCGGCAGGTATTATGGACCACGATTCGCTTTCCGGTTCGGAAGAATTTAAGAAGGCTTGTAAGATTTTAGGGCTTGGCGCAACTTGTGGCGTTGAAGTTAGGGTTAAATTCGACAGGGGGTTTGGTAGACTTAACCATCCCGATCAACTTAATTGTTTCTATATGGCTATACACGGTGTTCCTGCTCAACATATAGACGAACTTAACGAATATCTTTCAACTTACCGTGCGCACCGTAATCGCCGTAACGCTAAAATGTGTAAACTTATTTCCGATAAGTACGGTAAGTTCGGTATAACGCTTGATTTTAAGAAAGACGTTGCGCCCCTTTCCGAAGCGCTTTTAGGTGGTAGTATAACCGAAAGGCATTTGCTTTACGCTTTGGCGGGTAAGTTTGAAGCGAAGTTTGGCAGAACCGACGCTTTGATTAAATTCCTTGAAAACGACTTAAACTTAAAAGTTTCGGACAAGATTAAAGGATATCTTCTCGATAACGATAATCCGCATTTTTTATACGATCTTCTCGGCGTGCTTAAAGCGGATACAGCGTTCTTCTATATCGACGCTGACGACGAAATGCCCGTTGCGGAAGAAATCGTTGCGAAAGCGCTTTCACTTGGTGCAATCCCCGCGTACGCTTATCTTGGCGACGTGGGCGAATCGGTTACGGGCGACAAGAAAGCGCAAAAGTTTGAAGACGATTATTTGCCCGAACTTTTACAGGCTATAAAAGAAATCGGTATTAAAGCAGTTGCGTATATGCCCACTCGTAACACTCCTGAACAACTTGCAAGGGTAAGTAACCTTTGTAAGGAAAACGGACTTTTTGAAATAAGTGGTGAAGACGTAAATTCGCCTAGACAAAAATTCGAGTGCGCAGCACTTGCCGACGATAGGTATTCGCACCTTATACAGTCTACGTGGGCGCTTATCGGACACGAGTATATATCCACAAAAGACGGTGTTTCGGCAGGTATGTTCAGTAAGGAAACTATGGCAAGAATTCCCGATTTACAAGAAAGAATTAAAGAGTTTGCAAATATAGGTCGCAACTCTATAAAATAAGAAAATATAAATT
This sequence comes from uncultured Bacillota bacterium, assembly GCA_949282465.1. Taxonomy (GTDB): domain Bacteria; phylum Bacillota; class Clostridia; order Christensenellales; family Borkfalkiaceae; genus UBA1259. The sequence continues at coordinate 13,662 of CASDPM010000118.1, read as the reverse complement.
AAGGAGATATAAAAATGAGTTTAATTGACTTGAAAGGTAAAGTAGCAGTTGTAACAGGCGCAAGCCAAGGTTTGGGTGAAGCACTCGCTCAACGTTTAGACAAGGAAGGTTGCAAGGTAGCGGTATGCGATATCAATATCGACGGCGCTAACGCTGTTGCATCTAAACTTTCCGACGCTATGGCAATCGCCGTTGACGTAACTAAGTTCGATCAATGTCAGGCTGCGGCAGAAGCAGTTTTGAATAAGTGGGGCAAGGTGGATATTCTTATTTGTAACGCAGCAATCGTTAAGAGTGGCGATATTTTCTCGCTTTCTCCCGAAGCGTTCAAACTCGTTACCGATATTAACCTTAACGGTTACTTCAACACCGTTAAAGCGTTTGCTCCTTCTATGCTTGAAAGAAAGAGTGGTAGCATTATTCAAATCAACAGTAAATCTGGTAGAAAAGGCAGTTTCAAAAACGGCGCTTACGCATCAAGTAAATTCGGTGGCGTAGGTTTAACTCAAAGTTTGGCGCTTGAATTTGCTGAATCGGGCGTAAGAGTAAACTGTATTTGCCCTGGTAATCTTTTGAACTCTCCGCTTTGGGTTAACAGTCTTTTCAAACAATACGCTGCAAACCAAGGTATAACCGAAGAACAGGTAAGAGAAAAATATATCAACCAAGTTCCTATGAAACGTTCTTGCGAATATAAAGATATCGAAGACGTAATGGTGTTCTTGGCATCTGATTATTCGGGTTATATGACCGGTCAAGCAATCAACGTAACGGGCGGACAACAAATGTAATTTGGGTATAGTCCGTAAATCCATACTGCCGACTTAGAAAATGAATAAAGGGAAATGATAAACAATATTTTTTAAGGAGATTATTTATGAATTTTAATTTAATGCATCCCGCAGAACAAATAGTTTTGCTTATTAACAGAGTATATCAAAAGGGACTTACAACCACTTCGGGTGGTAACCTTTCTATTTTAGATAGCGAAGGGAACATTTGGATTACTCCTTCGGGAATAGATAAAGGTTCACTTACTCCCGATGATATATGTAAGGTTCTTCCCGACGGCACGGTTATAGGTAAACATAGACCGTCGGTTGAACTTCCTTTCCATAAACTCGTGTACGAAACGAGAGCGGACGTATCGGCAGTTCTTCACGCGCATCCGCCGGCACTCGTAAGTTACAGTCTTATCCGTGAAATTCCAAACGTAAATATCATACCTACACCGCACCAAGTTTGTGGTAAGGTTGGTATTGCCGAATACGAAGTTCCGGGTAGTGATGCTTTGGCTCAACGTATCGTTGCGGAAATTAAAAAAGGTTATAATGCCGTTATTATGGAAAATCACGGCGTTATCACTTGTGCGGATAGCCTTTTTGAAGCGTTCAAGCGTTTTGAAACATTGAACTTTGCCGCATCACTCGGTATCACGGCGTCTATCTTGGGTAAACCCGAAGTATTGACCGACGAACAAATTGCACTCCACTCAACCAAGGGGAAGAGAAGTTTAGGCGAGTTTATTCCTACGACTTACAGTTCGGAAGAAAGAAAACTTCGTAAAGAAATGTGCGCGCTTATTCACCGTTCTTACGATCAAGGTTTGTTTACGAGTACGCAGGGTACTTTCTCGGTAAGGCTTTCTAAGGACAGTTTCCTTATCACGCCCTACGGTGTAGATAGAAAGTATATCGAACCTCAAGACATCGTAAGGATTGATAATAACTGGCGAGAAGCGGGCAAGAACCCTAGCCGTTCGGTTGAACTTCATAAACTTATATACGACGAACATCCCGAAATCAATGCGATAACGGTTGCGCACCCCAAGCACTTAATGGCTTTTGGCGTTACACGTACCCCCATTGATAGCCGTACTATTCCCGAATCGTATATCGCTATGAGAAATATCGGTAGAGTACCTTTCGGAACGCCTATTACCGACCGTAAAAAGATATCGGATATGTTAAGCGATAAGTCGCCCGTTGTTTTGGTTGAAAACGAAAGCGTAATAAGTACCGGTAAAAATCTTATCAATGCGTTCGATAGACTGGAAGTTGCTGAATTTACGGCGAACACCATTATTCACGCTAAGATGATAGGTAGTATCGTAATGATAAGCGACGAAGAGGTTGAAGAAATTAACAAGGCGTTCAATCTTGAATAAAATTAAAAGGTGAAAATTATGAAACAAACGATTTTAGATTTAATCAATATATCACAATACGCAGGTAACCGTGCGGACTACACCCAAGGCGGTGGCGGTAACACTTCGGTTAAGAACGACGAAAAGGGTCTTATGGTAATTAAGGCGTCGGGTTATAGGCTTGTAGATATCGACCAAACCACGGCTTTCGTTGCAGTTGACAAAAAGATGATTTCCGATTATTACGAAAACGTTGATTTGTCGGTTGAAAAAGATTACGAAAAAGAAAGTGCCGAAGTTTCTAAAAACTCCGTCGTTGAACTTGAAGGCGTAAAAACGCTCCGTCCGTCGGTTGAAGTCGGTTTCCACGCAATACTTAAAAAGTACGTTATTCATACCCACTCGGTATACGCTAACGTTCTTACTTGCGCTATCGAAGGCGAAGAACTTGCTGAAAAACTTTTCAAAGATAAGGATTTCGGATTTATCTTCTTGCCGTATATAAACCCTGGTTTTGAACTTACCCTTGCAATGAAAAAGAAAATTGAAGAATACGTTTCCGCAAACGGAAAGTATCCCGAAGTTATCTTTATGAAAAATCACGGCTTGGTTGTAACGGGCGATTGTATCGATAGGGTAAAGGCAGTTAATACCGACGTTAACGAAACGATTAGAAACTATTTTGGTCTTGCTGATAATTTCCGTGCTATTCGTCTTACTAAAACGCCTACTGGTTTTTGTTCGGACACGAATATCGTAAAATTGTTCGTTGCTGAAAATCAACTTGATAAAGCGCTTTTAGATAAATATCCGCTTTATCCCGACCAACTTGTTTATCTTAACAATATTCTTGCACACTCACCCGATACTCTCGTTGTGAATAAAGGCAAGGTTTATTACAATACCGATATAAAACAAGCGACTACTTTGGAAGAAACGCTTGCTGCATATCTTTTCGTTATAACGACCATTAAAAACGCAGGTTTGACAGTTTCTACTATGAACGAAAAAGAAGTAAGTTTCATCAATAACTGGGAAGCCGAAAAATATCGCCGTTCGGTAAAATAATAAACGCTTAAATATTAACAAAAAAGCCCTTCGTCGAAGGGTTTTTTTGTTATATTAGAAATCGGTGTTTTCGGGTGTTATTAGTTTACACTTGCTTTGATTTATTCTATCAAGAAAATCTTGTTGTGGCGTTTTTTCGGTTATAAGATAGTCGATATCGTCAAAATCAAAGTCTTTACACATAAAAGTTTTTCCGAACTTGGTGCTGTCGCAAAGCATGATTACCTTGTCGGAATTTTTGCGCATTTGCTGTTTTAATTTGGACTGTTCAATACTTGCGTCGGTAAACCCTGCGTTTAGGCTTAATCCCGTGCAAGATATAAGCGAAACGTCAGCGTGAATTCTTGAAATATAATCCATAGTATCAGTACCCGTAATAGAGTTTGAGTGATTTTCTACAAGCCCACCTGCAATATAAATTTTTACACTATTAGTTTGCGACAACAAGAGTGCGTTTCGAAGTCCCGTGGTCGTTACCGATAAATATTGAAACCCGTTGAGTAGGGGAATTACCGTACCCGTAGTGGAACTCGAATCAATAAAAAGCGAATCGCCGTTTTTTATAAATTTCGACGCAAGATTTGCGATAATCTTTTTTGCAGTAATATTTTCCTGTTCTCTTATGGCGAACGCCGATTCTTCGGCACTAGATTTAAATGGCATGGCGCCCCCGTGTGAACGCTTTATAAGTCCCTGTTTTTCCATGGCGCGAAGGTCGCGTCTAATGGTTGCCCCACTAACGAAAAGTTCGCTTGCTAATTCTTCCACAGTTGCCGATTTGTTTTTATTTAGTATCTCTAAAATCTCTTCTTGGCGTTCAATTGTAAGCATTTTACCCTCCTTAACGGTTTTTTTGTGTTCATATTGTTCAAATGTGATTATTTGTGATTATATGATAACATATAAAAATTCTTTTTGCAACTTATTTATAAGGGGGTACAAAAATAGTAAATATATGTTATAATATACACAAACATTTTATAGTGGAGGAATATGTAAATATGAAAACCAAAGCAGTAAGACTTTACGGCAAAAACGATTTAAGATTAGAAGAGTTTGATTTGCCTGAAATTAAAGATGATGAAATACTCGCAAGGGTAGTATCCGACAGTATTTGTATGTCTAGTTATAAAGCGTCAATCCAAGGCGAAGCACATAAGAGAGTTCCCGAAGATATCGCTGAAAATCCCGTTATTATCGGTCACGAATTCTGTGGCGATATAGTAAAGGTTGGCGCTAAATGGCAACACCTTTTCAAAGAAGGTATGAAGTTCGGTATTCAACCCGCAATGAACTTAAAACGCAATCCCTACATTGCTCCCGGTTATTCTTATCAATATATCGGTGGTGATGCAACTTATATCATTATTCCTAGCGAAGTTATGGAATCCGACTGTTTGATTCCTTACGACGGCGAAAGTTACTTCAAGGCATCCTTGGCAGAACCTATGTCTTGTATAATCGCAGGTTATCATGAAAACTATCATAGTAAATATGAAACTCATACCCACGAAATGGGAATAAAGGAAGGTGGCGCAGTTGCAATTTTGGCAGGCGTTGGTCCTATGGGTCTCGGTTGTGTTGACTACGGTATTCACGGCGATAGAAAGCCTTCTCTCATGGTTGTTACCGATATCGACCAAGCAAGACTTGATAGAGCCGCAACTCTTCTCACGGTAGAAGACGCTGCTAAAAACGGTGTAAAACTCGTTTACGTTAACACTTCAACGGTAGAAGATCCCGTTGCTTATATGAAAGAACTCAACGGCGGTAAGGGTTTTGACGACGTATTCGTATACGCTCCCGTATCCGCACTTGTTGAACAAGGCGACGCACTTTTGGGCGAAAACGGTTGTCTGAACTTCTTTGCAGGTCCTACCAAAACCGATTTCTCGGCTAAATTCAACTTCTACGACGTTCACTATGCTTTCCATAGAATTACAGGTACTTCTGGTGGTAATACTAACGACCTTAAAGAAGCACTTAAACTCGCAGGTGAAGGCAGAATCAATCCCTCTATCATGATTTCGCACGTTGGTGGTCTTGATAGCGTAATCGATACCACACTTAACCTTCCCAACATTAAGGGCGCTAAGAAACTCGTTTATACCCATATTTCTATGCCTATGACTGCTATTGCTGATTTTGAAGAACTCGGTAAAACCGATAAATTCTTTGCTGATCTCGACGCTATTTGTAAGAGAAACAACGGTAGTTGGTCTGACGAAGCAGTAAAATACGTTCTTGCAAACGCAAAGAAAATCTAAGTTAAACAAAAATTATAATATTATATAAGGAGAAACTTAAATGGCAAATCCCGTTATGATGCCCAAACAGGGTATTACGGTCGAAAGTTGCATACTTACCGCATGGAAGGTAAAGGTTGGCGATACCGTTAAGGTTGGCGACGTACTCTTTTCGTACGAAACGGACAAGTCTGCATTCGATCAAGAATCGGAAGTAGAAGGCGAAGTTTTGGCGCTTTTCTGTGAAGAAGGCGACGAAGTTCCCGTTCTCACAAACGTTTGCGTTATCGGTAAAAAAGGTGAAGACGTTTCGGCGTTCGCACCTGGTGGCGCAGCACCCGTAGCAACAGAAGTTAAGGTAGAAGCACCTGCCGCAGCACCCGCACCCGCGGCTGCACCCGTTGCAATGAACCCCAACGTTAAACCCGTTATGATGCCCAAACAGGGTATTACGGTCGAAAGTTGCATACTTACCGCATGGAAGGTAAAGGTTGGCGATACCGTTAAGGTTGGCGACGTACTCTTCTCGTACGAAACGGACAAGTCTGCATTTGATCAAGAATCGGAAGTAGAAGGCGAAGTTTTGGCGCTTTTCTGTGAAGAAGGCGACGAAGTTCCCGTTCTCACCAACGTATGCGCAGTTGGTCCTCACGGTGAAGACGCATCTTGTTACGCACCTGGTGGCGCAGCGCCCGTAGTAGCAGAAGTTAAGGTAGAAGCACCCGTAACATCTGCACCCGTGGCTACGCCCGTTGCAAGCGAAAGCGCTTCTAAGGACGGATTTATTTGCGCATCACCTAGGGCAAAACGTCTTGCTGAAAAACTCGGCGTAGATTTAGGCTCGGCGCAAGGTACTGGTCCTAACGGTAGAATTATTGAAAGAGACGTTCGTGAAGCGAGCGTTAATAAACCTGCAAGCGAACCTGTTTCCACACCTGTTTCCGCACCTGTTGCTGCTACACCTGCACAAGAAAAGGTTGCTCCCGTTGCCGCTGCAAGTGACGATTTCAAGGCGTTCAAGGACGAAAAGATGTCCAACATCAGAAAAGTTATCGCAAAGAATATGGTTATGAGTTTGTCTACTATGGCACAACTTACGCACACTATTTCTTTCGACTGCACCAACATTATGGCGTTCAGAAAACTTCTCAAAGACAATGCGGAAACTCTTAAACTTCCGCCTATCACTATAAACAACATTATCGTTTACGCTGTTTCGAGAGTATTGAAAAAGCATAGAGATTTGAATGCTCACCTTATCAACGGCGACACTATGCGTTATTTCGAACACGTTAACATGGGTATTGCAACCGATACGCCAAGAGGACTTTTAGTTCCCACGCTTTTCGGTGCTGACACTATGACTCTTTCGGAAATCGCAGTAAAATCTAAGAAACTCTCGACTGATGCTATCGAAGGTAAACTTTCTCCCGAACTTTTGACGGGTGGTAGTTTCACTATCAGTAACGTAGGTACTATGGGTATTGAAAGTTTCACTCCCGTAGTAAACCCCCCGCAAACGGGTATACTCGGCGTAAACACTTTGGAAACCAGAGTAAAAATCGGCAAGGAAGGGGAAATTATTCCTTATACCGCAATGGCGCTTTCACTTTCTTACGACCACAGAGCGCTTGACGGTGCACCTGCGTCAAGATTCCTTAAAGATCTTAAAGACTATCTTGAAAATTTCAGCGTAAACCTTTTGGCTGATTCTATTTAAGGAGAGAAGAAAATGGAAAATTTTGATTTAATCGTAATCGGTGGTGGTCCCGCAGGTTATCTCGCAGCAGAACGCGCAGGTCACGCAGGACTCAAAACTCTCGTTATTGAAAAGAGAGCGTTCGGTGGCGTATGTCTTAACGAAGGTTGCGTTCCTAGTAAAACCTTCCTTAACTCGGCAAAGGTTTTGGATTATGCTAACCACGCTGCAAACTACGGCGTAAAGGTTGAAGGTAAAAACTCTATCGACCAAAAGTTCGTTGTTGAAAGAAAGAACGGCGTTGTTAAGATGCTCGTTAACGGCGTTAAAGCAACCTTAAAGAGAAACCACGTAAATATTAAAGAAGGCGAAGCGTATATCGAAGGCAAGGTTGAAGGTGGTTATAGCATAAAAGTTGGCGAAGAAAAATTCGTTGGCGCAAGACTTATCATCTCAACGGGTTCTATGCCTGTCGTTCCGCCTATTCCCGGACTTAGAGAAAATCTTGAAACGGGCGTAGTTCTTACTAATAGAGAAATTCTTGACCTTACCGAAATCCCCAAAAAACTCGTCGTAATCGGCGGTGGTGTTATCGGTTTGGAAATGGCAAGTTACTTTTCAAGCGTAGGTAGTGAAGTTACCGTTGTGGAAATGCTTAACAAAATTGCAGGACCTACCGAAGCGGAAATTTCTTCGATACTTCAAAAAACTCTTGAAAAGAAGGGCGTTAAGTTCTGTCTTGGTTGTAAAGTTACGGGCGTTGAAAAAGACGGCGTAATATTCGAAAAAGACGGTAAGACTGAAAAAGTACCCGCAGATAAAATTCTTTGTTCAATAGGCCGTCGCGCAGTAACGCAAGGCTTTGGCTTGGAAAATATCGGCGTTAACTTAGAACGTGGCGCAATCGTTACCGATGATTGCATGAGAACAAACGTTGCTAACGTATACGCAACGGGTGACGTAAACGGTAAAGTTATGCTTGCTCATACCGCTTATAGAGAATCCGAAGTTGCAGTAAACAATATTCTCGGTAAGAAAGATAGAATGCGTTATAACGTAATTCCGTCGGTTATCTACACCAACCCCGAAGTTGGCTCGGTAGGTGAAACGGAAGAAAGTGCAAAAGCAAAAGGTCTTGACGTTAAGACGGTAAATATCCCCTTAACCTATTCGGGAAGATATATTGCAGAAAACACCGACTTGTCGGGTATTTGCAAACTCGTAGTAAATAAGAAGACTAACACGCTTATCGGCGCACATATCATAGGCAGTTATTCGGGCGAATATATCGTTGCAGTATCGGCTATGATAGACTTAGAAGTGGATATCGAAAACATTAAGAAACTCGTATTCCCGCATCCCACCGTTTGTGAAATCGTAAGAGAAGCGATTTTCCAAATATAATTACAGTAAAAAAGATTAAGGAGATATAAAAATGTCTAAACAGTTATTTATCGATCCCAAAGAACTCAGAGCGAAAGGCTCTATTCATTTTGAAGATATTCCCGTAAACCAGTATGATAAAACTATCGCTGACGAAAAGAAAAACTTCAAAAAAGACGATTTTGTAAGAATTTTTAACGATATCGCAGTACTTCGTGAATTCGAAAGTATGATTATGGATATCAAGGTTAAACAGGAATATCAAGGATTTAAGACTAACTATCCTGGTCCTGCGCACCTTTCAATCGGTCAAGAAGCCGCTGCAGTTGGTCAGGCATACATTCTTGACCTTGACGATATGACGTTCGGTTCACACCGTTCGCATAGTGAAGTTTTGGCTCGTGGTCTTAACTCTATTCATAAACTCGACGACGCTAAACTTTATCAAATCATGAAAGATTTCATGGGTGGCGAAACTCTCGCTCCCGTTGAAAAACTTAACAAAACCGGCAACGTTAAAGACTTGGCAGTAGACTTCCTTCTCTATGGATTTATGAGTGAAATCTTCGCTCGTCGTACAGGTTTCCATAGGGGTATGGGTGGTTCAATGCACGTATTCTTCTTGCCCTTCGGTATTTACCCGAACAACGCGCTCGTCGGTGGTGCAGCACCTGTTGCACTCGGCGCAGCACTTTATAAGAAGATTAACGACAAGCCCGGTATCGTAATCTCCAACGTCGGTGACGGTGCTGTTGGTTGTGGTGTTGTTTATGAATCTATGAACTTTGCATCTATGGATCAATACAACAAACTTTGGGAAAAGAAAGGTGGTCTTCCCATTCTTTTCAACTTTTTCAACAACGGTTACGGTATGGGTGGTCAAACTCGTGGTGAAACTATGGCTTACGACTTCCTTGCTCGTCTTGGCGCAGGTATTTCTCCCTCGCAACTCCACGTTGAAAGGGTAGACGGATTTAACCCGCTCGCAGTTATCGACGCAATGAAGAGAAAGAAGAAACTTCTCTTGGAAGGCAAAGGTCCTGCAATGATGGACGTTGTAACTTACCGTTTCGGTGGTCACTCTCCGTCAGACTCTATGAGTTATCGTACTCAAGAAGAAGTCAACGCATGGAAGGAATACGATCCTATCGTTACTTATAGAAAATCGCTTGTTGATGCTAAGATTGAATCGGACGGCAAGTTCGACGATATACTCGCAAGCATCAAAGAAAGAATGCTTAAACTTTGCAAACTTGCATCTGATCCCGTTGAATCGCCTTATCTCGATTTCAAGAAAGATCCTTACTACGTTGAAAACCTTATGTTCTCTAACGGTGCAGTTACGAGCATGGGTGATAGACCTGTTGAAGTTGGCAAAGACGTTAACCACGAAATGGCTGAAAACCCCAGAGTTAAGCAAATCGCAGGTAAATCGCGTTATGCTTTCGACGAAAAGGGTAACCCCGTTTCTAACTTGAAGAGATACAACATCAGAGACGGTATTTTCGAAGCAATTATCGATAGATATTATAAAGATCCCACGCTCACCGCTTACGGTGAAGACGTTCGTGACTGGGGCGGTGCGTTCGCAGTTTATAAAGGACTTACCGAAGCGCTTCCTTACCACAGACTCTTTAACTCTCCTATTTCCGAAGCAGCAATCGTTTCTTCCGCAGTAGGTTACGGCCTTTGCGGTGGTAGAGTTATCGTAGAACTTATGTACGCTGACTTTATGGGTAGAGCAGGCGACGAAATCTTTAACCAACTTGCTAAATGGCAAGCAATGAGTTCCGGTATCTTAAAGATGCCCGTTGTTCTCCGTGTTTCGGTTGGTTCTAAATACGGCGCACAACACTCACAAGACTGGGTTGCACTTCCTGCACACGTTCCCGGACTTAAAGTTTGTTTCCCTGCAACTCCTTACGACGCTAAGGGTCTTATGAACGCAGCGCTCAACGGTACCGACCCCGTAGTATTCTTTGAAAGCCAAAGAATTTACGACAAGGGTGAAGAATTCGTTAAAGAAGGCGTACCCGAAGGTTACTATGAAATTCCGCTCGGCGAACCCGACGTTAAGAGAGTTGGTAGCGACGTTACCATTCTCACTATCGGCGCAACGCTTTATAAAGCAATGGAAGCAGCAAAGATTCTTTCGGAAAAATACGGCGTAGAAGCAGAAGTTATCGACGCAAGATCTATCGTTCCGTTCAACTACGACAAAGTTGTTGAATCGGTTAAGAAGACTGGTAGAATTATTCTTGCATCCGACGCTTGTGCAAGGGGTTCAATCCTTAACGACTTCGCAAGAAACATCAGCGAACTTTGCTTCGATTATCTCGATGCACCCGCAGTTGTTTGTGGCGCTCAAAACTGGATTACTCCTCCGTATGAATTCGATGCAGAATTCTTCCCGCAGGCTAACTGGATCGTTGACTACATCAACGACAAGATTTTACCCCTTAAAGGTCACGTTAGCAGTATCAATACTTCTGACGCTGAAATTCTCCGTAAGGCAAAGAAGGGCGTTTAATCATAAGTTTATTACAAATAAAATCCCGTATGCGTTTAAGGTCAACTTAAACGCATACGCTATTTAAGGTGGAAATCATTTTGTTTAATTTTATTACACACGATATACACGACCCATATTTTAATTTGGCGTCGGAAGAATACCTTTTGAAAGTAAAGGGCGGTTACTATTTTTACTTGTGGATAAACTCTCCGTCAGTAATAGTCGGTGTTAACCAAAACACCTTACAAGAAGTTAATCTAGGTTATACCGAACGTAACGGAATAAAGGTGGTAAGGCGACTTACGGGTGGCGGTACTGTTTACCACGACTTAAACAATGTTTGCTATACCGTTATTGCGCCGTACGAAGACGGGGTTGATAACTATAAAAAGTTTACCGCACCCGTTATAGAATACCTAAATTCTCTTGGCGTAAAGGCGGAATTTTCGGGTAGGAACGATATTACGGTAGACGGCAAAAAGATTTCGGGCAATGCTCAAACCGTCTATGACGGAAGAATTATGCACCACGGTACTTTGCTTTTTAATACCGACATGAATATTTTAGGCGACGCTTTGAAAGAAAATAAGTTAAAAATGCAAAGTAAAGGCATAAAATCGGTAAGGGCAAGGGTTACGAATATCTATGATTGTTTGCCCGTCAAAATGCCTGTAAGCGAATTCTACAAGGGGTTATGCGAAAAATTTAAGAGTAGTTGTACGCCGTATACCTTTGATCAAAACGATATTGATAATATAAATAAACTCGTTAAAGAAAAGTATTCCGATTACGCTTGGAACGTGGGGCGGTCCCCCAAAGGACAAAGCAGGTTTGATGCCCGTTTTGATTTTGGTACAATGACTTTAACGTTCGACGTTGTTTCTGGGTTAATTCAAAACGCCGAAATTTTCGGGGATTTTTTTACGGTTAAATCAATTAAGCCATTGTGCGAAGGGCTAAACGGTATTAAATTTACTTTTGAAAGTGTTTATAAAGCGCTATCAAACGTACACGAGTATATACGTGGCGCAGATGCAAAAACCATAACGGAAAAAATTTTCAGTTAAAAAAAGGGATTTAAATCCCTTTTTTTGTTTTGGTGAATTTTACTATTAAGTGTTGCACTTAGTTTGACAATTCATCCGCTAAACGTAACGGAAATAGATGGGTTTAATACCGATAAATAGTTATCCTTAAACGAGTGATAATACTTGTAATTTTTTCTATAAAGCAATTTTTTAACGCCAAAAATATCGCATTGAGTTTGTTGCTGGGTTAAAATTAAGTCGTTTAAGTTTTTAATTATAAGTTCTTCGGCACTTCTTAAAACTTCTTCGGGGACTACTTTATTATAGGCGTAATCTTCGTGTTGACTGTCGCTATTGATATCGCTGATTTTGCAGTAAATATCAAGATTTATATTTAAATTTACCGCATTTTTATCAGCACAAACGTCAATTTTTGCACTGTTCCGAAGTATTGTTAAAAGATAATCTGCGGGTTTAGAATTATTGATAGAAACGTCGTTAACAGAAAGGGTAGTTTCGGTTGTTTGGTCAAATAAAAGATTATAGGTTAGCGTTTGCATTTTGTCTATTTCACCAACCATTACGCCGTTCTTAAAAAGCGCGGTGGTTGTTGCATCGAAAATACATTGATTTCCACTTGACTGTTCACCGTTTTGCGCACTTTGGTTAGTGGGTGATTGCGAACTATTGTTAGAAGTACCACTTTCTGAATTTTGGATTTCTATAATTTTAACTAACGGCATTTTAGATGACGATGCATCCGAATAATAATCGGAACAAAAGGTTTTAATATCAACCGCCGCCACGTTTTTATCAAACCCCGGATTTTTAAGAAGAATTTTTTGCAAAGCAAAAGAAGAAATGTTATCTAGTGGCGAAGATTTTTCAAGTAATTCTTTCGCAGTTTTTTCGGCAACAATAATCGTTGCCGAATCTTGCACTCGTAAGGTTTTAGCGAAGTAGTCCACCACTTTTATAGTGTTTGTTTGGGCAATGGAATTACCCAAAATAATCAGATTGCAAAAAGAAAGTTTAGGGAACCACCCCGAAAGATTACTTATATTTTTAAGTGCTCCACCTATCGTAGAACCGGTTGAAGATATAACGGCTTTCTTGTCTTCCGAGTTAACGTCGGTGGCTTCGGGGACGGCTATTTGAGTGGTAACTTCGTATTCGTTGTCTTTAAGGTCTATAGCGATAGCGGTAATTATTGCGGTTTTTTCAATGTCTATAAGCCCAAAATCGTTAGAGAAAAATAATAGCATAATCCCTGCAACACATAGCAATAAAATTTTACTTTTGACTAACTTCATAAGTTTTCTCCCTTTTAAGAAATATTGTTACAATAGGCAAAAGGTTGGCGAATATCAAAAAGTAGGCGTTGCCAAAGTCTAATAGAAATTGCGTTATACTTGCAAAGTGTTCTCTCAAAAAAATCATTATTAAAAGCATTGTGCCGTTTACGATTAAAGCGGGAATATAAGCGAACTCAAACCCACAAACCTTTTTAAGGGCGTCGGTAGCAAAATATAATGGCAAAATTAGAGAGAATAGCGCTGAAAATAATATGCAAAGAATAG
>CASDPM010000117.1 GCA_949282465.1 uncultured Bacillota bacterium | reverse complement strand
TTACGCTATTTGTATTTCTAATTCAACCGACGAGCAAAAAGACACGGGATTTAAGATAATTGCAAAGCAACTTGTTTCAACTGCATCAACAACTAATTATGGTTACGTTTCGGGCAGATGGCAACTCGGTATCAATATCGGTGTTAATCAAGACTTTTTTGGCAATACCAACGTATACGTAAGTGGAATAGAAGAAAACGGCAACGCCTATAAAGCAGGCATAAGATTGAACGACGTTATAAAATCTATAACGTACGGCGAAATGGGTAGCGAAAAAACCGTTAACATAACTTCGGAAAGCGACTTTATTTCCACAGTATTTACGTTAAAGAAATTGTACAGGCTTGGTAATTCGTTTAACGTTAACGTATTGCGTCAAACGAGTAACAACGGAACGACGCAGAGTTTGACGTTCAACGTGACGCTTACCGAACAATTTATCTTCTGCGACACGGGCAGTAATAGTTAAAAGTTAAAGGTCGGGTAAAGCCGACCTTTATTTATACCCTTTTTATTGACTTTTTGAGTGAAATTAAGTACAATATTATAGTATGACAATAGTTGGTTTTGACCCTGGCCTTGCGACGCTTGGTTACGGGGTAATTAAAGTTGATAATAAAGGCAAAGCAGAAATGGTTGATTACGGTATAGTTTCCACACCAAAGGATGAAAACTTGGCCGTTCGCCTTGCTATGCTGGAAAAGGGCGTTAAGCAAATTATCGACACTTTCAAACCCGACGAGATTGCTATTGAAGAACTGTTTTTTGCAAAGAACGTTAAAACTGCTATTGCCGTTGCTCATGCAAGGGGTGTAATTCTTCTCACTGCAATAAAAGAATGTGGAAAGATTTTTGAATACACGCCACTTCAAATAAAGCAAGCGCTTACAGGTTACGGTAGGGCGGACAAAAATCAGATACAACAAATGGTTAAAACGTTTTTGAAGTTGAAATCAATTCCCCGACCAGACGACGCAGCGGATGCCTTGGCGGTGGCGCTTTGCCATTCGCAAACGAATAAACTCGGCGGATTGTTCAGCATATAGGTGTAATATGATAGGTTATTTAAAAGGCAAAGTTTTATCGCATAACGACGGTGCGGTGCTACTTGAAAACAACGGTATAGGGTTTGAGATTGCTTGTTCAGCGCAAGTTTACCAAAAACTTGTTAAAGACGGCTTTGGCGAAGTTTTCGTTTATACTGCGGTTAGGGAAGACGGCATTTTTCTTTACGGATTTGAAAGTTTGGAAGAAAAAGGTATGTTCCTTAAACTCATAAGTGTTTCAGGTGTAGGACCTAAAATGGGCATAACCGTTCTGTCGCAAATGAGTTTATCGTCGTTAGCAATTGCCATTGCAACGTCTGACGTTAAAACGCTTTCTAAGGTCAAAGGGCTTGGCAAAAAGACGGCGGAAAGAATTATATTAGAACTTCGTGAAAAGATTACCGAAACGGTGGTAGACGAAGACGGCGTAATAGCAGTTAAAGAAGAGAGTGTGCCCGAAGAGAATAAAGACGCGGTGATCGCACTTATGAGTTTAGGTTTCACAAAACAAGAATGCGAAAGGGCGGTAAAAGAAGCGCTTTCGGCGGGGGAAAAGACCATAGAAAAAGTTATTGCTTACGCTATAAAGCATATAAAGTAGGATAATTATGGAAGAAGAAAGACTTGTAACAAGTACGGCTAACGAAACGGAAACGGACGTTGAGAACGTTCTGCGCCCCAAATCAATGGAAGGATACGTTGGTCAAAATAAAGTTAAAGATAATCTTGCGGTGTTTATAACCGCGGCTAAAATGCGTGGGGAAAGCCTTGATCACGTTTTGTTATACGGGCCTGCGGGGCTTGGTAAAACTACGCTTGCGCATATTATTGCCGCAGAAATGGGCACGCAAATAAAAATTACTAGTGGACCTGCGATTGAACGTGCGGGCGATCTTGCTGCTATTTTAACCAACCTTAACGAAAACGACGTTTTGTTTATAGACGAAATACATAGGCTTAATCACAACGTGGAAGAAATTTTGTATCCCGCGATGGAAGATTATACTCTCGATTTTATTATCGGTAAAGGTCCGTCGGCAAAGAACGTGCAACTTCCGTTGCCAAAGTTCACTTTGGTCGGCGCGACTACTAGGGCTGGTATGTTATCTTCTCCGTTACGTGATAGGTTTGGCGTAATTTGTAGGCTTGAAACTTATTCGATAGCAGAACTTACCGAAATCGTTGAACGTTCGGCAAATAAACTCAATATTGATATTGACCATATTGCCGCCACGGAAGTGGCAAAACGCAGTCGTGGAACACCGCGTATAGCAAATAGATTACTTCGTAGAGTAAGGGACTACGCTACCTTTAAGCGTCACGATACCGTGCTTTTATCGGACGCAAAAGAATCGCTTGCTATGCTTGAAATCGACGATTTAGGCTTGGATGCTATCGATATTAAACTTTTAAATTCTATGGCGGAAAAATTCGGTGGTGGTCCGTGCGGACTAGATACGCTTGCGGCGACTATAAACGAAGACGCTAACACGATAGAAGATGTATACGAACCGTATCTTTTACAACTTGGCTTTATAGCGCGTACGCCAAGGGGTAGAGTGCTACTTAAAAAGGGATACGAGCATATAGGCAAAGTTATGCCCGAAAGCAAGGTCGTTCAGTTTTCCATGTTTGGGGTAGAAGATGAAAACAAGTGATTTTGATTATTTTCTTCCCGAAGAACTGATAGCGCAAACCCCCGTAGAGCCTAGGGACAGTTCAAGGCTTTTAGTTTACGATAGAAGTTCCGATAAGGTTTATCATAAACGGTTTTTTAATTTGACGGAATTTTTAAGACCGGGCGACGTCTTGGTAAGGAATAATACCAAAGTTTTACCGGCGCGCCTTTTTGGGTATACTTCAAACGGTGGAAAGGTTGAAGTTTTGCTTTTAAAACGCTTTAATCTTACCGAGTG
Source organism: uncultured Bacillota bacterium (assembly GCA_949282465.1). GTDB lineage: Bacteria > Bacillota > Clostridia > Christensenellales > Borkfalkiaceae > UBA1259. The sequence goes on along the minus strand of CASDPM010000117.1, from coordinate 1,003 downwards.
GGAAGTTTTGGTAAAGCCGGGTAAAAAGGCAAAACCGGGCGCAACGCTTACTATAAACGAAGAATTATCGTTAGAAGTTTTGTCAACGATAGAAGAAACGGGTAGCAGGCGTGTAAAGTTTGTTTTTGACGGCGTTTTTGAAGACATAATTTCGCGCATAGGTGAAATGCCCTTGCCACCGTATATAACGGAAAAATTAAAAGACAAAGAAAGATATCAAACCGTTTACGCCAAGGTAGATGGTTCGGCGGCAGCGCCTACTGCGGGACTGCATTTTACTGATAGACTTCTTAAAGAAATAGAAGATATGGGCGTTGAAATCGTCGACGTGTTGCTCCACGTGGGGTTAGGAACTTTCCGTCCCGTAAAAAGTGACGATCTTTCCGAACACCACATGCATTCGGAATATTATGAAATTAGCGAAGAATCAGCCGAAAAAATCAACCGTGCAAAGCGTGAAGGTAGGCGAGTTATTGCCGTAGGCACAACCGCCGTTCGTACGTTAGAAAGCGCTGCGGATGAAAACGGATTTGTTCGCGCAGTAAAAGAAAATACTCAAATATTTATTTATCCGCCCTATAAATTCAAGTGTGTTGAAGCGTTAATAACAAACTTCCATTTGCCAAAGTCGACTTTGATAATGCTTGTTTCCGCTCTCTCTACAAGGGAAAAAACGTTAGAACTTTACAAGACGGCGGTGGAAGAGAGATATAGGTTTTTTTCTTTCGGCGATAGTATGCTCGTCTTATAACCTTCGAAATACGGCGTTGCGCTGTGGCAATCCTCAGTCATTTACGCCCTAGTAAACTCCCTCAGGTTTTCCTCGCGCGCCTTGTCTTTCTCGCTTCTAAGCCAAGCAGTTCTACTTTTTATAAAATTTGGGTACGCTTGTTTGATTTTATAAACTTCGTTATGCGTCGTTTACTGATCGCGTGGACTTCGACCTAAAACAAATGATTTCTAATTATTAGAATAAACTAATTAAACTTAAAGAAATTATGGA
>CASDPM010000116.1 GCA_949282465.1 uncultured Bacillota bacterium | reverse complement strand
TTATCATTAAGAAAGTCTGCGAAGAAACAAATAGATTTTATTAATTATCTTTTAGAAAATAAAAAGGTAAAGCAGTCGGAGGCTAATGAACTTTTCGGTGCGTCGGCAGTTAAGGCGGTTGTTGAAAAGGGCTATGCTATTGTTTGTGAAGAAAAAAACTTGCGTTCGCCTTATAAAACACTTAATTCCGAAACGAAAAAGATTAATTTAACGGAGAAACAGTTAAACGCAATCAAAAGTATTGTGGAAACCGAGAAACAAGTAACTCTTTTGCACGGTGTTACGGGTAGTGGAAAGACCGAAGTTTATTTAAACTTGATTAACGACGTAATCAATCAAGGCAAGTCGGCGATTATGCTTGTGCCTGAAATTGCATTGACCCCGCAAATGTTAAAGCAACTACGTGCAAGATTTGGTGACAATGCGGCTATATTACATAGTGGATTATCGGCGGGCGAGCGTTTTGACGAGTGGTGGCGATTGAGAAATGGTGACGCCAAGATTGCAATCGGCGCAAGGAGCGCTATTTTTGCTCCGCTTGAAAATGTAGGGCTTATCGTTATTGACGAAGAACACGACGGAAGTTATTCTAGCGAATCGAGTCCACGTTATAACACGATAGACGTCGCAAAATTTAGGTGTGATTATAACGGTGCAAAACTTGTTTTGGGTTCGGCAACGCCGTCTATTGAAAGTTATATGCACGCTAAATGTGGTCAATATAACTTGGTTACATTGCCTGATAGAATAAATAAAAAACCGTTACCCGAAGTAATTATTGCGGATATGCGACAAGAAGTTCGAAGGGGAAATAATACGCCTTTTTCTTCGGCGCTTAAAATCGAACTTGAAGATTGTTTGTTAAAAGGTAATCAAGCGATAATATTTTTGAATCAACGTGGTTATTCAAAAACGGTAATTTGTACCGAGTGTGGGCACGTTCAAAAATGTGAGGCTTGTGACGTTTCGCTTACTTATCATAAAGAAGATGAATCGCTTTTGTGTCATTACTGTGGTGCAAAATATAAAATGATTGATGCTTGTACCGAGTGTGGTAGCACTTTTATTCGTTATGGTGGTACAGGTACGGAACGCGTGGTTATTGAACTAAAAAAAATGTTTCCTAAAGCGCGTATTTTAAGAATGGATCGTGATACAACACAAAGCAAGGAAGGGCATTTTAACATTTTGACTAAGTTTGCTAATCATGAGGCTGATATTTTGGTCGGTACGCAGATGATAGCAAAAGGACACGATTTTCCGTCGGTTACCTTGGTTGGTATACTTGACGCAGACATGAGTTTGCATTTTTCTGATTATAGAAGTGGAGAAAGAACGTTTCAACTATTAACACAGGTTGCAGGAAGAAGTGGTAGAGCAAGCGAGTCAGGAAAAGTTGTTTTGCAAACTTATTCTCCTGAAAATTTAGTTTTGCGTCAAGCGATTAACTATGATTACGACGGACTATTTGAACGTGAAATTTCGGTTAGAAAAGCCACGGCTTTTCCGCCGTTTACTGATATAGTGAGAATACTTATTAGTGGTGAAGACGAAGAAGACACTCTTCGTGTCACAAAAGCAATTTACGAAGAATTAAACGTTATTTATAACGAAAATAAAAATAGATTTAGATTTTTTGGGTGTATGAAAGCGCCGTTAAAACGATTGCAAAATAAATATAGGTATCAAGTTTTGATGAGAGTGGAAAACGGCGAAAAAGAACTTTTAGATAAAATTTATTACTCGGCAATCAAATATAAAAATCGAGCAATTTCAGTTATAATGGAAGTTAATCCAAATAATTTAACTTGATGAAGGAGAAAATTATGGCTATAAGAAACATTGTACAAGTAGGCGATCCCGTACTTCGCAAAAAAAGTTTTGAAGTTACGGATTTTGGCGAGAAAACGCATCAACTTTTAGACGACATGAAACAAACACTTTCTCGTGCGGACGGTGTTGGTCTTGCTGCGCCACAGGTTGGCGTTTTAAG
>CASDPM010000115.1 GCA_949282465.1 uncultured Bacillota bacterium | reverse complement strand
AAAAACAAAAAAATTTTTATTTTGGTTTTTTTAATGGTTTTTTAATAAATGTATGTTATAATAAAACTATGAAAATTTTAATCGTGGACGACGAACGTCAACTAACTTCTGCATTAGAAGTTATCTTAAAACAAAATAAGTTTTCCGTCGATACTGCTTATAATGGTGAAGACGGGCTCGATATGGCTTTAACAGGTATTTACGACGTTATAGTTTTAGATATTATGATTCCCAAACTAGACGGACTATCGGTGCTTAAAATTTTGCGCGATAACAAGATTTCTACACCGATTATTATGCTTACGGCAAAAGCCGATATCGCCGATAAAATTAGCGGGCTTAATCTCGGCGCGGACGACTATTTAACTAAGCCGTTTAATACCGACGAACTTATTGCTAGAATTAGAGCGTTACTTCGCCGTAAAGCCGAATTTACGGGCGATATTTTATCATATAACGATATAACGCTTGACCGTGATACCTTTCAACTTCAATGCGGGGAAAATTCTATCGCGCTTGGAAAAAAAGAATTCCAAATACTCGAAATGCTTATTCTAAATAGCGGGAAAAGCATTGAAAAGGAAAAGTTTATTGAAAAAATTTGGGGTTACGATACCGACGCCGAATATAACACCATAGAAGTTTACGTTTCCTTTTTAAGAAAAAAATTGCTCGCCGTAAACGCTAAAACTGAAATTAAATCTTTGCGTGGTATAGGCTATACTCTCGGAGAGAAAAATGATTAGAAAAGCCCAGATAAAATTTATCTGCATAGTTATGTCTATTCTTCTTGTCGTGTTTGCGGTAATTTTCGGTGCGACTTACTTTATTATGCACAACGTAAACGAAAGGCATGCCGAAGAAGTCTTGGACGATACTCTAACGACCTTTATTTACTCGGGAAAAATTACAGTCCCTCCAAACGGGCTAATAGTAACACTTAATAAAGACGGCAACCCCGAAGAGTTTTGTTTTGACGAAAATATTTTTAACGAAAAAAAGGTTTCGCAAATTGTAAACTTTGTCGTAAACCATTCTTACACTTACGGGCAAACGGGTACGGTTTATTATAAAATAAAAACCGTTGATAACGCTAAATTTATAGTGGCGTGCGACGTAACTCAATCAATAGTTATGCTTAGAAGTAACGTTGTAAACGCATTGATTATACTTTTAACTATATACTTTATTTTATTCTTAATCGTTTCTACCCTTTCGTTTAACGTTTTTCAACCGATCAAGGATGCTTTTGAAAAACAAAAACGGTTTATTTCCGACGCTAGCCACGAACTAAAAACACCCATCGCAGTAATTTCTGCTAATGCCGACGTTCTTAAACAAAACGGCAACAATCAATGGGTTGATAACATTAAATCTCAAACGGCTCGTTTAGACGGGCTTGTTGCCGATATGCTTACATTAGCAAAGATGGAAGAAAACAAAATTATTCTTAAAAAGGAAAAGTTTAATCTTTCACAGGAAATCTTAAACACCGTTCTTCCCTTCGACGCCGTGGCGTTTGAAAAAAATAAGAATTTGAGCGTTGACGTTGAGCCGAATATAACGATTAACGGCGACAAACAAAGCGTTAAAAACATAACTACCATTTTAATTGACAACGCCATTAAATACTGTTCGGAAAACGGAAAGATTGAAGTTTCTCTACGAAAAAATGGAAACAAAGCCATTTTAACCGTATGGAATACGGGCAGCAACGTTCCCGAATCCGAAGCGCATAAAATTTTTGAAAGGTTTTACCGTGGCGAAAACTCTCGTTCAAGAGCGTCGGGCGGTAGCGGTTTAGGGCTTTCGATTGCTAAAAGTTTTGCAGAAAAGAACAAGTGGAAAATGACTGCGGAATCGTCACTTAACGAATATATGAAAATTTCACTTATAATACAAGAAAAACACTCGTAAAAATCGAGTGTTTTTATTCTATAATTTCTATTTGATAAAGGTCGTCGAAGGGAATTAAAGTCTTTATTACTTTTAAATATCGCATGGTAGTATCTATAACCGTTACCACACCACTAATAGTTTCATATGCATCTATTTTATAATATTTTACCTTAACTAAATCGCCTTTTTTTAGGACTGATACAGTTTTAGAAAGTTGTTCAATACGCTCTTCGGTAAGGTCTTCCTTTTCACAAACTATTCTTTCTCTTTCCTTAACCACTTGGTCGTAACCACGAAGCGCTGCAAACGGCATAAACTGTTTAGCCCTATCGGCTCTACTCATCTTCACCACTATTATGTCCCCCTATCATTTTATTACGCTCTCTCGCGGTGGCGTTCTTTTGGAAACTTACACCCTTTAATATGGCGTTTTTGCCAAACCTATCTTTTATACCTATAACCGTTTTTTGAAGGGTGTGTTCTTTATTCTCGGCGTCGACGTCGGTAAACAAATCGTAAGTCATATATATTTCGTCAACCACGTTATTTAGCCCCACGGTTATCTTTCTTATAGGCATATCAGGGTGAACGGTTTTTTCGTAATAGTCTTCAAATATTTTAATAAGTTTTTTATAAGAAGATGTAAAAAAGGAAAGTTTCATTGTTCCGCCCGTAGGCTTTACAACGTTTTTGGAATACCCGATATAAAGGGATATAGAATTAGTTACAAGCCCCTTTTCAACAAGTTCTAAAACTTGCGCGTCGACCATTTCTTTTATAACGGTAAAAGCGCTTTCTTTATCGTAATCGGAAAACAGTATTTGACTATTTGATAACGACGCCGTTTTTGATTTATAGGCGTGCACGTCGCTTATAGTACACGGCTCTATCCCTTTTGCGTGGTCTATAAGTAGTTCGGCGTTGATGCCGAATTCTTTATAAAGAACCTTTTCGTTTGCCTGCGCCACACCGTGCAAATCAAATATTCCTAGGTGGGCAAGCCTTGTCGCTATGCCCCTGCCTATGTTCCAAATATCGGTTATAGGCCGGTGGTGCCATATACTTCTTCTAAACTCTTCTTGGTCAAGATAGCCCATAAAATCGGGCGAGTGCTTTGCGGTTATATCAAGCGCAACCTTTGCCAAAAACATATTCGTGCCGATACCAACCGTAGCACATATTCCCGTTTTTTTATAAACTTCGTCAATGAGCATTTTTGCAACGCCCGTTGCCGTTTTATTATACAATTTAACGTAGTCGGTTAAATCAAAAAAACATTCGTCTATTGAATAAACCAAAATATCATCGGGACTGATATACTTTAAATATACGGCGTAAATATCGGCTGAACGTTCCATGTAAAGGCGCATTCTTGGCTTTGCTATGATATATTCTATATTTTTAGGAATTTCATAAAGCCTACAACGGTTTTTTACGCCAAGCGCTTTCATTGCAGGCGAAACGGCAAGGCATATCGTACCTTCACTCCTTTCGGGATCAGCAACGATTAAATTTGCCTTAAAGGGGTCTAACCCCCTTTCAACGCACTCTACGGAGGCATAGAAACTTTTTAAGTCTATACAACAATACACTTTATCTTCCATTATGCTCTCCTTTTTTTATTTTAATACCTTGCTTGCTAAAAAACGGCGCTTGTGCACCGTTTTTCTTATAATCCTAAAATTATTTCTATAAGTTTAATCGCTATATAACAGTGATATTCTCTTATAGGATGGTTGACGTCGTTTGCTAAAAGCGCTGTGGTGTCTACGCCTGCGTTTTGCATTGTTTCCCATACGTGATAACCGTCACATACGCTTACGCCGTGTTCTAAACAAACTTCCTTCGCTTGGTCAAAATAGGCTTTTAATATTCCGCTATTTTGAACGTTTGCAAACATTTCGGCAAGTCCACGGAAAAAGTCGTCGAATAGTATTGCAGGGGCGGTCTTGGTGTTCATAAAGTTTTGAGTTAAAAATATTACTTCTATACCCCTTTCTTTCAATCTTGTAAATATTGAACTCAACGCATTTTTATAGTTGGGCAAATTATCTAATCCACTAACGCTATCGTTAAGACCAAATGAAACGACCACGATATCGGGATTATATTTAAGCACGTCTTCTTCTAAACGGTAATTGCCGTTAACTACGTTATCGCCACTTATTCCGCTATTGATTATATTGACTTGCACGCTAGGGTATAAAATATTTAAGATTTCCCTCACTCTCGTACTATACGCACTTTTATAATCGTAAACCGTTTCGAAAGTGTTTTCGCTAGTCTTATAAATTTCAAAACAACCTTGCGTTACGCTATCGCCTAAAAACGCAATAGTTAGTGCGGGGTGTTTTTTTTCAAGCATCTTATCAATTGATTTAAATTTTGCCATAACTTCTATCTTCTAATCTCAATTTTATCTATACCAAATTTTACCGTCGCATACTCGCCGTCAAACGAGTCGGGGACGCCGTTTATCCATTCACCCATAAAAGTAAACATTCCAGGGTGAACACCCCACCATTCTTGCATGCCTTTTACATGGTGTGGACCGTACATATTTCTCATGGACGATTTAACTATTATCTCTACCATGTTTTTACCTTTCACTACGCCTTCGGTAACCTTAACCGTTCTATCGAGCATGACCGTTGCCGACTCTAACCCGTTTACGATTATTTGAGCCGACATAAAGTCGCCATGAAGAGTAAGTTCAAATCCGTCTTCCCCACTCTCTACTACACCACATAGCGTCATTTCGCCAGAAAAGAATTTATAACCGTTCTCAGTTAAATTATCAAAAGCGTTTGGATAACTTTTTCTCTCGATTACCCTATCTTCCGAAACGTTAAACGCGCCTTGTATAAATATAGGTTCGATTACCGTGTCGTAGGTCATCATATTCCTTAGCGACGGGGTTACGTTTTCGCCGTATATTGCGTAACGAACGAAGTCGTTTTGCTTAAAGTCTACCTTAAATATCAACTCGTTCTCGCCTATAACCACGCTATCGCAAATATCCGCCACACGGAAATTCACGTCGTAAGGCGTACGTTTTAAACGCAACTTCTTGCCGTTTAGTTTGACGTATTCAATATCGTTATTTTGGGTTAAAAGATTTATATTGTTTATTTTATCTTTTACGTTGAAAAGATATTTAACGTAGAGTTTACCCTTATATTTTGCACGAAGTAAGTCGTCTACTAAATGCGCCGTATAAAGACTTTCCGACCATTTTTTACCGCCGAAACTATACTGTGCAAAATCTACTATAAGGTTGTTTTGCGACATACTACGTAGCCAAAAATCGTTAGTTACGTCGATAGTGTTTTGCAATTTATGCGCCACGACTACACTACGCTCTTTCTTCAAAAGAACTGATTTTTGCGGTTGCAAGGTGATTTGACCTTCTACACGATATTTTTCTTGATTTATTAAATCAATAACCGAATAAGTACGGTCAAGTTTAAGTGTCGCAGTCTTTTCTTCGTCCACGTTAAGAATAAAAGTAAAATCCCCAAGATCCCCAGAGCACGAACGATATAAAAGTTTTGCGTCGGTCAAGTTTTTGATTTTTGGCGAATTTGCTTTAATAACCTTTGAAAGCGTAACGTTACCTTTTATAGCATCCGTACTAATAGGACTTCCGTCGATATATTTGGGGAACTTTCCTACAACGCAAAGTTTACCACCTTCTTCCACGAACTGTTTAACAAAGTTATACGTCGACTGCGAAATGGTCTTCATGTTTGGCAAAATTACGTATTTATATTGTCTATTACCGATTACTGCTTTCCCGTCTTTAATTTTGCCGTGTCTTAAAATTATTCTTTCGTCGCCGAAGTGGTAGCCTACGCCTTTTAATGAA
>CASDPM010000114.1 GCA_949282465.1 uncultured Bacillota bacterium | reverse complement strand
AGTGTAACGGTGTTTGCAAGAATAAACAAAAAAGAAAACTAAATAAATTAAGCCCCGATGTAGTTGCATCGGGGCTTTTACTAATTATTTTTCCTTTGAAATTTTTCGGTATTCGGACGGGGAAATAGAAGTGTTTTTTATAAAGAAATGACTGAAATGTTGAATAGACTCGAAATTCATTTTTTCGGCTATCTGCGTAAAAGTTTTGTCGGTATGGGCAATAAGTTCTTTTGCATATTCGGTCTTTTTGTCGGCTATATACTGATTTAACGTTCTGCCCGTTTTTTCCTTAAATTTTTTACAAATGGTCGAGCGGTTAGAGTTAAATAAAAAGGTGAGTTGGTTTATCGTTATCTTTTCTAAAAAGTTTTGGTCGATATATTCAACTATATCGCTGATAGACATAACGTTTTCATCAGAATCCGTCTGGGGGGGGGGTATCCTTTTTAGACTTTTTTCTTATAAGTTCGATAAATAACTGCTCTATAAGGTTGGTAAATAATTGCTCGCACCCGATAACTTGATGTTCTTTCTTTTTCATATTCTCGGTGGGGTACTTGTACGGTGGAGCGAAAACGTTTAGCCCTTCTTTTATGATTTCTTCCATCAACTTACACTCTCTTGTCGTAAGTTTTATGGGCGCTTTTGTAAGACAATCTATCTTTGCAGGGTCGACCATAACGCCTAAAATTACGAGTGAAATATTATATTTATCACCCACGCCCGTGAGTGAGTGGTAAGAGAATTTTTGGTGAACGAAAAGTTCGCCTTGTGAAAGAAGTCCCGTGTATTCGTCAGAGTCAATTCGGACTTGCCCTTTACTTACGAAAACAAGTTCGACGAACTGATGACGGTGGCGATCGTTTTTAAGGTCGCCCGTAAAAGTGTATAGGTGAATATTTACCGTTTCGTTGATCGAAAGGTATTTGTTCATTTTTTTGATTTTAAAATCCATGTAATTCATGGCTTAATTATAACACGCTCAAAATTAGATTGCAATATTTTTTAATAAAATAGTTGTGTTTGCAATTTACGATTATATGAAAATTAGTTACGATTTAACGAAGACAAACGGTGCAAAATATTTTACACTTGATATGTATAATAGAAAATACTCGAATTTTGTGGTTTTTCGGCGCTTTTACCATGTAAAAAATCAAATTCAACGAGTGGTTTTTATTCGTCCGTTTAGAAAAGGGACGAAAGTCAATAAACTAAATGAACGATAAAAATAAGGAGAACGTATATGAGAAGAAAACTTTTGGCAATCTTAATTACTATCTTGGCATTTTGCATAACTTGTCCATTGATAGTTTTAGCAGAAGAAGAAACCCCTTCTCTTCCGCCCGAAGATAAAACTTTGACTATTCAAACCGATATCATGGTAGACGTTTCTTCGGAATCGCTAAAAGTCGAAGGGTTGACGCTTGGCATAAACGCAAACTACGGCGGAACGCCGAATAAAGGTTTTGCAACCGTAGTTCGTGGGGAAAGTTTGGTTGTTAAATTTAAAGAAGAGATAGACGTTACTAAATATTCTGCAATCACGTTAAATCTATCTAAAAACGTAATGTCGAACGCCGTGTTTGCCCTTTATAAAAACGATAGTGGGGAAACTACTGCGAAAGATACTATAAAGTGTACTACTCTTTCCGCACCGCAAGGGTTTACCGTTCTTCTTGCTAATTATGCTGACGAAGGCGGCAAGGTAAATAGTTTAGTTATCGAGCATTTGAGCGACGAAGTTTCAGGGACCGAAGTAGATACTTTCCAAATTTTCGTATACGACTGTGTTCTTACTAACGTTTACGATTATTCGCTTAAAATCAATAATGAAGATATGGTAAACGGCGATATAACCGTTCCCGATACCAACAAAAAGAACTTTATCGTGAACACGCCCACGGAAAAACTTTTCTGTAACGGGTTTTCTAAGAACGGGCTTTCGGCGATTAAGTTTGGAAAACCTATAAACAGTAGAATTTTTAAGACCTTAAATCTAAACGTTTTTATTAACGGAATTTCTAGTAGCACCTTTAATTTTTATTATGCAATTTATTCTACTGAAATTACCGATATAAGCACGGCAGTACCCGCAATGCGTGTTTCCATACCAAACGGAAAGGACGTTTCTATCGAAATAGATTTGACTGCTATCGCCGACGAGACAGGGATGGTCGATGGAATAGTTTTCTACCACGTAGACAATACTAGACCAACTGATTTTGCCAATATTTCTTTCTGGGTTTATGAGAGTGAAGTTTTAATGAGAGAACCCGTCGCTAGCGAATACGAGTGGAACGTTGGCGTTTCAAAAGTAGAGTATTCAAACAACTTCGACGGGCAAGGAGACAATAAAATTATAGTTACGTTTGACGAAAAGATTTTCGACAACGTAGAAACGGTTATAAACGACGCCGACTGTATACGTAACCTTGCTGAAAACGTTTTGATTAACGGCGAATATCTTTCAAAAGACGATTGCCTTAAAGAATACGTAGTAGCCTATGGCGGTGATGCAAGCAAGTGCGCGTTGATTTTTGATAGAGAACTTAACGGTAACGGACACGATACGCTTTCACTTTGCGAAAATGCCCCGATAACTTTTGGACTTGCGACCTATAAATTTAATGCCGACTATAACTGCGTGCTTGTGTATAGCGACAGTTCGCTCGTACCCGTACACGAATATTCGGAAATTTTAAGCGTTAATGCTGAATACAACAATTCTACTACAAAACTTAACGTGTTATTCGATAAGAAAATCGGATCTATTACTGTGGACGGATGTAAGATAGAAGATTTGATTTACGTTAACGGCGTGAAGGCGTCCTCGTCAAGCGATATTACGGTAACTGCACATCAAAGCAACTTGAAGCGTTTAGTAATATCGGTTAGTAAGTCTTCGGAAATTTTGAAAAACGACGGAACTGACATTTTAAAAATAGAAAATGGTTTTACCACTCAAAACATATACCTTAAACAAACGGGGGAATACGTTCAGCATCAGGCGTCGAGTTCTTGCTGGTATTTAATTTCCCAAGATGAACTTGAAGTTTATTATATTCAAAATTTCGCAAAGAACGAGAGTGACGACGAACGTCAGCAATACGCTACGTTTGAAATTAAATTTTCAACCCCCTACGGCGGTACTGATATTGATGCTTATAAAATGGACGTCTTCGATAAGATTTTGGTAAACGGTCAAACGCTTAATGAGATTTTGCTTGAAGAAACGCAAAATAGGCAATATAGGGCAAGAATTACCGTGAGTGGCGATTTAGTTAAAGTTCAAATTCCGCTTAACAAGTTGAACGGAAACGACACGATTACCGTGCTAAAAGATTTTACACTTCCGCAAGGTGGCGTGGTTAAAAAGGACGTTAGCTTTAAATACGACAGTCTTTTTGAAGAGTTTTCGGTTATTCCCGATAGGTCTTCGTTCCCGTACGTTGGAAACACCATTAACCTTATCGAAAGCGATTCTTTGACCGATACTTGGACGAGTTTGTTCTTGCGTTTTGGCGATATAGTGAGCGAAGGCTACGTTATTTTGGGCTCGCATGAATCGGTTTTAAGTAGCGTGTCAAAAACACAACCTGTTCTTCAATTATCTGATAAATACGTTTCGCAACTTGCCAAAGCGGGCGTTTTGGAATCGGCACTAGATTATATCTTAATCGACGGCGTAAGCATCCGTGATATAATGCTTAAAGATAAAGAACACTACGGCAAGTTAACAGACTTCGTTGCAGTAAGTTATCACGGTAACGGATTTAACAAGGGTTTGGTTATGAGTATATCCTTGCGTGACGGTTGTCAATCTATTTTAGATCCTAACGTAACGCACAGTATAACTCTTAAAAAAGGTTTTGTAACTTTCTTTTTGACGACTATAACCGACGACGTAACTTATTACTATAACACCGAAATTAAAAAGTGGCAAACTCAACCTATGCAAACTGATTCGGGCGAAACTGGAAAGGGTTGTTCGGGTATAGTATCGCAAGCAGGAACTATCGTGGCGGTAACGTTGATTACTGTTTCGGCAGTAATAGTAACTAAAAAGGTAAGGAGGAACAGCAAATGAAAAGAATAATCGCACTTTTAAGTTGTTTAATAACTTGTTTCTCTCTTATAGGTTGTTCTAACAAGGCGCTTTCGGGCGACGAAGTTATAAGCACCACTAACGAATTTAGAATTCACTCTTCCGATAGCGGTTTTGACGATTTTATGAACGAATATTTTCAACGTCATAGCCGTTCGGGGGATTTAAGCGTCGGCAGAGTTCAACTTGGCGACGGCGCAACCTATCAAAAGGTTTGGGAAACTGATTCGCTTATTTGGTTTGATAGCACTAACTCGGGTTTCCGTGATTATAACGGAACTAAAAATATAGAAACCTTTTTATATAATATAGACATTGATAAATTCGGTTACGTTCACTCGGTTGATTCAAGACCGCTTGACGGTATGATGAGTAGTGTTTTGCAAGGTCAAGGCTGGTCGTTCCCGACGTATAGAGAGTTGGGTACTTACGGCGTAGAGTTTAACGAAGGGCTTGGTGGTTGGTCGGCGTCCGACGGACACGAACTTAAATTCGATAAAGGCTTTATGGTTGACAACTTCTACGGCAACGTGGACGAAGAATATTTTATCAACTGTCCGTCCTTTGAAGGTATAGACGCTTTTCTTGCACCGTACATGGAAATTGATATGCGCATAACCGACAACGGCGACGGAACGAGTATGGACACTTCTAACATAGAAGACTGGTATTTATGTTGGCAAATTGAAGGCTCTAACGAGTGGTATCAAGTAGGTCAGTTGGATTACGCTACTAGACCGGAAATACAAGGACTATATAATATTTACCGTACTTATTTCCATATGTACTTGCACGAAAACTGGGCGGGTCAAAAAATTACCCGTTTGGGTATCAAGATAATTCCCAAAGAAGGAAAAAGGCTTAGCGTAGACCTTAAAATAGGTTACGTTAGAATGATGGCTGATACCCGTATGGCAATAAACCAAGATTGTTATATTTCTACTTTGGAAAAATACGTTGCTTATACAAACGATTTCGACGTGTTAAGGGAATGTTTGCCAAAAGCAAGACAAGCAATGCTTTTCTATCTAAACGCACTTGACGGCAAAAACGGACTTGTTGATTTAACTTATATGCAAGGGCATGAAAGTACCGAAGGCGTAGGTCACGGTAACGTTACGGGCTTTTGGGATACCATTAGGGGTTGTACGTTAAACCTTGAATCTAACTACGGATTTTATACTTCGCTTATAGCGCTTGCTAACCTTGAAAGAATAGCGACTTCTGCGGGAATAGACGTTGGTCAAGTAAAAATAGTCGACCCGTATCTTACGGGTGGTGATATCGTTTATCAAGAAACTGCGGAATCGCTTGAAAACCTTGCAAAAACCGTAAAGGCAAATATTCAAAAACCTTACACGCAAGGCGGTTTTTGGAATCCTAAAACGGGAAGATTTGCTTACGGTCTTTATGACGAAGGTTCTAAAATGGGAAGCAAAGGTGAACCGCTTGATTACGGTTATACCGACTATAACTTGCAAGCGATATATCACGGTGTAGCAAGTGAAGAACAAGCAAAGTCTATACTTTCGTGGATTAGTGGAGAAAGAACGGTTGCGGGCGATACCTCGCAAAACCAAGATATTTATTTCTACGATTTTGCTCCACGTTTTTCCACAAAAGACAACGTTTGGGATTTTATCAATACGTGGGCGGGTAAATCGTCTATCGGTTGGTCGTATAATTGTCCAGACGGTGGTGCGGCAATGCACGTTTCTTTCTACGACGTAATTTCAAGAACTTCCATTCTCGGCGCAAACAACAGTTTTGCAAGACTTAAAGAAGTTCAATCGTGGTACGAGGCGGTTAAAGAATGTGGTGGTCTTTCGGGCAGATCGTTCTATGCTGCGTATTATGCGGAAAAACAACTTGAAGGCGACATAAAGAACTTTAAAATATATCAAATGCAGGGTGGTGGCCCTAACGGTGCGATTGGTCTTACCGACGAATTTACCGAAGCAAGCACCTTCTACGCTACCGTTCCTTATAGTTATTTCGGGCTCGACGCTTATAAATATAAAACTCTTAGCGTATCGCCAAATATCCCCGATGGGCTTGAATATTTATCGGCTGAAAATTTGAGGTATTCCGAGATTAACTACAATATGTACGTTACTAATAGCGAAGTAATTATTTCGGGGCTTTCAAGCACGCCTAACGGCGAAAAGGTGGAAATTACCTTTAACAAACCTAAGGACGGCTACAAAGTTAAGGTTAACGGAAAAGAAACCTCCGATTATAAGGAAGTTGGCGGAAAGGTAGTCGTTACCGTTCCGTTCGGAAAAGTCAAAGTCACCATAGGGCGATAAAATAAAATAAAAATTCATTAGGAAGGTAAGAAAAATGAAGAGAAAGATTGTTAAACTGTTATGTTTGATTATGTCGGTATTCATGCTTTTCGGTATGTGTGCTTGTGCTGGTGGCGGTGGTGGTTCAGACCTTATAATCGCCCACAAACAAGAACCTGCCGAAGCAATACTTACAAGAAAGTTAATTAACGCTTTCACGGCTAAGAAAAAGGCGCAAGGCCAAGAAGTAGAAATTCGAACGTTTGAAATAAGCACGGGTTCTTATAAATCCGACATCACCAAACAAAACGCAAGTAAAACGATGGCGGATATATATCACTCTGACGACCAACTTGCTCCTACTTGGGCAAAACTTGGCGTGTTCGAAAATCTCGATCCCTACTTTGCTAACTCAAACTTCGATTTTACTCTTTACGACGATAAAGCGTTCGACGCTGCAAAAGTTTACAACGGCAATATTTATTACGCACCAAGAACTTACGACCAACCCGTTGTAATCGTGAACGTTGACTTCTTTGATTATTACGGCGTAGAAGTTCCCACCGAAGACGGTTGGAACTGGACTAAACTTGTTCAAACTTGCGACGCTTTAAGAAAGGCGATTGACGCAAAAGAAAATATTAACGAAAGGGAAGTTCTTTTCCCGATGGATTGTTGCTTATCTTGGCAACCGATATATTCTACCTTCGTTAAAGCGTTCGGTGGGTATATCGTCGACGGCGTAAATAAGACTTTCGGTTTAAATCAACCCGAAGCGATTGCAGCGTTTACCAAGATTAAAGAACTTATAGTAAACAAATATTTTAACAGACCCTCGGGCGCTGGTTACTTCACTAACGGTAAATCGGGCATGTACATTATGTCGAGAGCGGCGGTTGCAAACTTAGAAGCAAACGGCACGACTAACGTTAAATTCTTGCCTTATCCCGTATTCGATGCAGAATACTTGGGCGCATCACAAGATAAGGGCATCATGCCTTACGGCGCATCAGGTTACGCAATGACGGCGTCTAGCAAGAACAAAGATCTCGCTTGGGAATTTATTCTCTTTACTTTAAGTGAAGAAGCGCAAAATATCATGGGCGCAAACGGAACTAGCGTTCCCGTTATCAAGTCCTTGCAAACTAGCGCTGATGCAGCATGGCGTACTCAAATTGAAATCATTAAAGACGTAAATCAAGACGCGTTTATTTTCCCCGATGCTTTCGCATCTAAATACGAAAGAGTTTTGGGTAACTTCGGAAAAAGTATAACCCCGGAAAAAGAAGATACGCTTTACACTACCTTAAAGCAACTTATAAACGCAATAGACAGCGCTGCTTACAAGGATAAATCAGTAGAAGTTTTCTGTAACGATATGCAGAGAGACTTGGCAACGGTCATGGGGAGTTTTTAATGTCTAATTTCGATGAAAAATCAGTAAAAAAGGAAACTGATTTGGGTGGCAAAATAGCCAAAGCAATAAAAGATAACTGGGTGGGGTATTTATACATATCCCCACTCATTTTAGGGCTTTTAATATTTACGCTTTATCCGTTATTAAGTTCGCTGTATTACAGTTTTTTCGACGTGAATTTAGTTACGCCTATACAAAATTTCGGATTGCAAAACTATCAGTCTATATTATTTGGTGAAAACAGTCCGCTTTTTTGGCAATCGTTGAAAAATACGGCTGTTTACACCATTGTATCAATACCACTTTCAATGACGCTTAGTTATCTTTTAGCATTGTCGATAACTAAGAACACTAAGCGCAATTACGCACTTCGTATTCTCTATTATTTGCCCGTTCTAATTCCTAGCGTTGTAGTCGGTATTTTGTGGCAAGATTTACTTAACGTAAACTACGGGGTAATCAATACCATTTTGCATAATTATTTGGGCTTTGAAAAAATGGATTTTATGACTAAAAATACAATTATGCCCACCTTTATTGCAATACAATTGCTTTCTATCGGCGGCGGTATGATTATTTGGATTGCTCAGTTTAAAGCGATACCCGACGTTTATTATGAAGCCGCTCAAATTGACGGGGCAAACAAGATTATATGCTTTTTCAAGATAACACTTCCGCTTTCTACTCCGTCTATATTCTATAATCTCGTAATGGGTGTTATAGGTGGTTTTCAAGTATTCGGCAGTGCATACGTCTTGACGGGTGGTACCGGTGGTGACGGAAACGGATTGTACTTCTTGGTTATGTTTATATATAACAAGGCATTTGATGAAATAAATTTCGGTGTGTCTAGCGCAGCGTCGTGGATGTTGTTCTTGATTATCGGTATTCTCACACTCTTTTCGTTCCAAACGAAGAAGTGGGTTCATTATAGCGAAGAGATGTAAGGGGCGAAATATGAAAGAACAAAAAATTATCAAAACGGTGATTTCAAGTATAATTTTCGCTTTGATTGCAGTAATTATGCTATTCCCGTTCTTCCTTATGATAACAAGAAGTTTAATGACTACTACTGAAGCGATTGATATTCCCGTTCCGATTTTGCCGTCTAGTTTTTATCTTGGCAGTTATAAAACGGCAATGAGTAACGACTTTTTCAGTCATTTGGGCAACACAATGACTATCGTTATTTGTAACATTATCGGTATTCCGCTATCGGCATTTATCGTTGCTTACGGCTTTGCTAAAATTAAGTTTAAAGGATCGGGTTTGTTTTTCAGTATCGGTATGGCTACAATGATGATACCAAGTATCGCACGTACCGTTCCGCTATACGTTTTATATACTAAACTCGGTTGGCTTAATACGTTGTACCCCTTTATAATTCCGCAGTTCTTTGGCGGTGGTATGACCAACATTTTCTTGATCTATACCTTTTTAAGGGGAGTGCCGAATTCTTATTGCGAAGCGGCGAGAATAGACGGGGCAAACACCTTCCAAATAACGTTTATGATTGTTGCACCACTTGCATTACCTATTATTACTTACGTTGCTGTAAATACCTTTATAGGCGCGTGGAACGACTTTACAGGTCCGCTTACTTACATCAACTCTATGTATTCGGAAAGGTGGACGCTTGCCGTTAGTATCTTTACAAAATACAGGGGTGTCGTTACCAACAGAGAGAAAGAACCTAACGTTCAAATGGCTCTTTGCGTAATCCTTATGATTCCCCCTATGATTTTATTTTCAATATTCCAAAAAACGCTTATAAGCGGTGTTGCGATTTCGGGAATAAAAGGTTAAAAGATAGGGTTCTTTCCGATCGGAAAGAACCTGTATTTTTAATGGTAAACATTTTGATTCAATATTGATTAAAAAAATTCTTATGATATAATTGTTTTAGAAATAGATTATTAAAAGGAAAACTATAATGAAAGGTATTTGGGCAAAGAATTTAATTGAAAGAATAAATACTACGCTTGCGTTTTCTTACGACTTCGGTATGGAAACCGAGTTCGACTTAAAGTGCGTAGTCGCATCTTGCTATAAGATTTACGTTGACGGCGAATTTCTTGCTTTCGGACCGCAAAGGTCGGCGCACGGCTATGCAAGGATTATGGATTATAAAGCAAAGGGTAAAGTGGTAACCTTTTTAGTTTATTCGCCGTATATCAACAGTTTTTGTTGGATTAAACAAAAGCCTTATTTTGCTTGTGAAATGGTTGCAGGCGATAAGGTTGTAACGGCGCAAGATTTCACTTGTCGTTTCTTAAACGATAGAGTTCAAAAAGTTCCAAAATACAGTTATCAAAGATGCTTTTTGGAAATTTATAGAATGGAAGAAGATAGGCGTTCAGTTATTATGGGAAAAAGCGATATTCCTACGGTGGAAACGTGCGAAGTGGCTTTGCCCAAACTCTTACCCGCTTACGTTAACGAACCTAAATATAATATTCATTACCCCGTTAAAATCATTTCTCGTGGTAATGTTGATATCGACGAGAGTATTCCCGTTTGGCGTGAATATATGATACACGATTTGGTTGGCAAAAAGGTCGCTAATAACAGCCAAGGAAAATTGTTAGACACCGGCGTGGTGGAAGGTTATACTGCTGACGAGTGGGAAGAAGCCTCGCTCGACGAAGTGATTAAATTCGTATATAACCCTAATGGAGATTACGTAAATAGTGATTTGAATTATAAAATTTTAGATTTTGGCAGGGGAATAACGAGTTTTTCCGAACTGAAAGTTACTGCAAAAAATCACGGCGTTTTATATCTTATCTTCGACGAGTTGCTTAGCAAAGATAAAAGGGGTGTGAAATTCGTCAACTTTAAAAGACAGGGTTGGACCAACGTTATTAAGTGGAATATTCAAAAAGGTGGCGAGTTCAATCTTGCATCATTCGAGCCTTATACAGTTAGGTATGCTTGTATAGTTGCAAGTAAGGGTATTAGCGCCGATATAAGACTTCGTGACTACGAAAACCCCGACTGCTACGATTTTGCGCTAGAATGCGACGACGAGAGAGTGCAAAAAATCATAAGTGCGGCAAAAGCAACTTTTGCTCAAAACGCCGTAGACGTGCTTACCGACTGCCCGTCGAGAGAGCGTGCAGGCTGGCTTTGCGATTCTTATTTCTCGTCTGAATCGGAATTTTTATTGACGGGTAGAAACGACGTTGAAAGGACTTTCTTAGAAAATTACGCATTGTCTGAATATACTGTTTTTCCCAAAGGTATGGTGCAAATGTGTTATCCTGCAGACCCGTACGATACGTATATTCCTAACTGGGGTATGTTCTATCTTTTAGAACTTGAAAAATTCGCCCGTCGTTACGGTAAAGACGATAAACTCGTTAAAGATTCGTTATGCAAAGTTCAAGGCCTGGTCGATTATTTTGAAAAGTTTGAAAATGAACTTTGTCTTCTTGAAGATTTAGAAGGTTGGGTGTTCGTAGAGTGGAGTGACGCGGGGCAAAAGGAACGCCTTTGTGGGGTAAATACCGTGTCTAACATTACTTATGCACGCGCGCTAGTTTCGGCAGGCTACTTGCTCGATAACGATAAATACATCAAAAAAGCGCAAGTAATGCGCAAAAATATAAAAGAGTACGCCTTTAACGGAGAGTTTTTCGTGGACAATTTAGTTCGTGACGAATCGGGTAAATTAAAGCGCACGGAATATCTATCGGAAGTTTGTCAGTACGCAGCCTTTTGGTTTGAGTGCGCTACAAAAGAAGAGTACCCTGAAACTTACGCCGAACTTATGAATAACTTGGGCGTTCAAAGAAAGGACGGATATCGCCCTGAAATTGCCAAGGCTAACGTGTTTTACGGCTTGTATATGAGAATGGACCTTATCGTTAGAGAAGGCAAGAAAAAAATTGTGCTTGACGAATGTATAAAACTGTTCTTGCCTATGGCGGAAATGACGGGTACTTTGTGGGAATTAAACGATCCCGGTGCAAGTTGTAATCACGGCTTTGCGTCTTATGTGTTGGTATGGCTTAAATTTGCATTACAGTAAAAAAGAGAAGATTATGAGAAAGTTAAGACTTGGTGTTATAGGTTTGGGCGACAGGGGCTACGGAATGCTTCGTGACGTTATTGCTGACATGAAGACTATTGAAGTAGTTGCCGTTTCCGATTTTTATGAAGATAGAATTAAATCGGCGCAGGATATTATTAAAGAAAAAAGCGGAGTTGATGCAGTAGGCTATGCTAACTATCTTGATTTGCTTAAAGACGATAATGTAGAAGCCGTTTACGTTGCAACTTCGTGGCAGTCGCATATAGAAGTTTCTATCGCGTGCATGGAACACGGCAAGATTGCAGGTATTGAAGTTGGTGGGGCA
>CASDPM010000113.1 GCA_949282465.1 uncultured Bacillota bacterium | reverse complement strand
TATTATATAATAGTAAAAAAGACAAGGTGGTTATTTTTAATGAAAGTTAACGGCAAACAAACCAACAGTAGGTTTTGCATAATATGCGGTATGGAAAACGAATTAGGTGTAAAAGCGCCCTTTTACAACCTTGAAGACGGTAGCGTGGCGACCATTTTTTCTTTTAAGCCCGAGCACCAGAGTTACCCGGGACGGGCGCACGGTGGGCTTATTTCCACTATGCTTGACGAGTTAATGGGCAGAACGCTTTGGGTAAACGAGCCTGAAAGTTACGGCGTTACGACTACTATGAGCGTTACTTTTAGAAAACCCGTACCCTATTCAGTAAAGATTAAAGGGCGCGCCGTTATGACCTTTAATTCCAAACTTGGCTTTTCCGCCAAAGGTGAAATATACGATATGGATGGCAACTTGCTTGCCCAAGGTAGTGCAAAATATCTAAAACTTTCACCAAGCCAAATTGCAGGTGGCGAACACGTGGAAGACGACATGTGCTATAACCTTCCCGACGGCGTGACCGACATTGATTTCCCTGAAATGAAAATTTAACTTTAACAAAAAATTCCTTCTTTTGCATACTATATTTTAGTACCACAAAGGAGGAATTTTTTTATGTGCAGTTTATTCGGAAATAATAATTGTAACTGTGGTTGCAATCGTAACGTTAATCGTTGCCCTAACACTATCGTAGTGCGTGGCCCTATCGGTCCCACAGGTCCACAAGGTGCAAGGGGCCCTATCGGTCCGCAAGGTCCCGTAGGTCCGGCAGGTGCAACGGGCGCAGTTGGTCCCATTGGTCCCATAGGACCACAAGGTCCTGTTGGTGCTACGGGTGCGACGGGTGCAGTTGGTCCCGTTGGTCCGACTGGTCCCGTAGGACCGCAAGGTCCTGTTGGCGCAACGGGTGCCACCGGTGCAACGGGTCCGCAAGGCCCTTCGGGAACGAGCGATATAATTTATGCAACAAGTGGTGCGTCACCCGTTACCACAGGCGCAATTATACCTTTAACCCTTAACACTTCAACGGCAGGAACTACCATGAGCGTATCGGCAGGTTCTATAAACCTACCCGAGGCAGGAACTTATCTAGTTTCGTATTTTGCAAACGGTTCTTCCGCCGACGGAACACAGTCGGTAAGTCTTTACCTTGACGGTGCGCCGATAACAGGCGAAACTATCTCGGAAACGACTACGACGGGCGCAAACTCGGCGCTATCAAGAACCGCTCTCGTTACCACGACGGGCGCAGGGACTTTATCACTTTATAACACTTCCGCCGATACTTTAACCCTCTTAAACTCGTCGTTAACCGTGCTTAAATCAGAATAAAATTAAATGCCCACTTAATTCAAGTGGGCATTTTTTTAGTCAATCATATTTTTAAGTCTATAAAGTGAAAGGCGTCTTCTCATAAACGGGTGATAAATCATACCTTCGTCACGAAGAGTATCTGAAACTTCAATCTCGTTGTTGGTCGTTGCGCAGCCCGCCTTTTTCATTGCCGAATAAATTTGATCCACGCTCGGCACGTTTGCTATAATTTCACGAATTTTTTGCCAGTTATCTTCAATGGTTTTGGGGTCAATTTCGTCGGTAATAGTGTCGGGCGTATTTAGAGCCTTAACTTCGGGCGAAAGTGCGCCGTAATGCTCGTACACGTCTTGCCAGTCGACCACTTCTTTCTTTGCTTTTATCTCGGTTTTTTCGTACAATTTTTGATATTCCTTCATTATAAGCAAAGTTGCTACGCCGACCTTTTTGCCGTGGAAATCTGAAAGTTTTCCGTCAAGAAGTTTTTTACATTCCCAAAAGTGCGACAAGATATGTTCGGTACCACTTGCAGGGCGAGAAGTCTTGGTAAAACTCATACCTATACCCGTCAATAAAAGAGCGTCTAAAACGGCTTCCGCAGTTGTTTCGTCGTTAACGGTAATCTTATCGGCAAGCGCCATAATTTTATCGGTTGCCATTCTAGTAAGATTAGCCACCTTTTCGCAGTAATATTCACCCGTAATCAAGTGGGAAACTTGCCAGTCGATAAGACCGACGTATTTACCAACCATGTCCCCAAATCCAGCCGATTTAAGTTCAGCAGGCGCTGATGCCAAAATTTTAGTATCGGCAATAATAACTTCGGGCGATTTTGCAGGGTAAGTAATCTTAAAATTGCCGTCGGTAAGCGGTGAACTGTAAGATGCAAAGCCGTCCATTGACGGAGCAGTTGCAAACAAACATAAAAGTTTATTCTCGTCGGCGGCGGCTTTTCGGCAAATATCGTTTAAAGACCCCGTACCAACCGAAATAACCCCGTCCACTTCTTTAAGCATTGAACGTATTACGCCGACTTGTTCCATGGTCGCTTCACGTAAATTTTCGTAAAGTTTATAGGTAATTTCAAAACCGTCTAACGCTTGAATAATGCCCGACGAAACGTTCAACGTGTTTTTATCGGCAACGAAAAGTAATTTCTTGCCAAACCCGTTTCTTTTAAGAATTTCGCCCGTATCTTTAACTATTCCACTACCGATTACTATATCTTTAATAGAAAGTTCGTGTTCGTGCCCACACGGGCAATTTTCAAATTCTTTTTTTAAGGCTATTAAGTCTATCATAAATTCTTCCTTTTAGTCTGCTTCGGTAACGATTTTGACCGTTCCCGAAGAGTTTATCTTAACCGAAATAGTCCCGTACACGTCAGTTCTTAATACTTTAATATCTTCATTTACGGCAACTAATCTTTTCAAAGTTTGCGTGGCAGGGTGTCCGTACATATTTGCCCCGCCAACCGAAATTATAGCGTTTTTAGGTTTTAATAATTCCAAAAATTCCATACTTGACGAGTTTGAACTTCCGTGATGCGCTACTTTAAGAAAATCTATCCCGTCAATATTAACCCTTTCTTCGGTGTATAAATTATTGTAAAATCCTATCGTGTGCAAATCTATTATATCCGACTCGGCGTCGTTATCGGCGTCGCCCGTAAATAGAAACTTAACGTTTTTATACCTAAGATAAATTACGGGCGATAAATCGTTCACTTGCTCGTCGGTGGGATATTCAATAGAATTCACTCTATCATAAACGTTATCCCTAACTAGCCTAGGGTAAATAAACGCAAGAAAATAATTGTCGCCTTGAACGTAATCGTAGACGTCGGATATCTCAAAAACAGTCCCTTGTTTTTCTAACGCAGTTACTGCCTTTTCAAAACTATGGAACAAACTCTTATTCTTAACGTCGGGAATAAACGCCTTTTTAACCGATAATGTTTGCGCTATTCGGTATGCGTTCCCCACGTGGTCAATATCGGGGTGCGTAAGTACTAAATAATCAAGTGTTCCACCGTTATAATCTTGCAATGCGGTAGTAATCAATTTCGCCGTATCTTCGTTATCAGTACCGCAATCAATTAACATAGTCTTTCCGTCGTCAAAACAAATCAACGCTCCGTCACCTTGTCCCACGTTAATAAAGTGTACGGAAAATTCGCCCTTACTTATCGGCAACGAAAATTCAGATTTTGCGCACGAACAAAACAAATTGATAAAAAGTATAAAAATAATTACCGCAAATCCTAAAAACCTTTTCTTTGGCATAATAAAATTTACTTTTTATTTTTTAAATTCAACTTGGCTATATCGTTTTTAATTTTTTCCATTTCTTTCATTGCACAGTCATAGCCTATATCAAACATTTCATCACCACGCGCAAACGAAACGGACGTATAGTCTTCAAGATTAGGTTTAAGCATAACGTCGCTAAACTCATACCCTTTGGACCATGGCTCTTTTATCTTGCTTTCATAGGTAGGGAAAATTCGTTTCAATAAACTTGGCTTGGCGTCGTGTGTGGCAAGGTCGATTCCCACTATATAATCAGCGCCCATCTTCTTTACTAAATCGGCAGGTACGGAATTAGTGAACGCCCCGTCTATATATCTTTTTCCGTCGATAACCACGGGCTTAAAAAAAGGTGGATAACTCGAAGACGCACAAAGCGCTTGCGCTACGCTACCCTTATCAAAAACGTGTTCGTCACCACTTTCAAGTTCGGTTGCAACCGCCATAAACGGTTTTTTTAATTCTTCGATATTAAGTGAACCTATCGTTTTATCAATAACTTCTTTCAACCCCGAAGTGTCCATTTTTATCATGAACAAATTTTTAATTTCGCCAAAGTCAACCCTTTTTAGAAGTTCGCAAATGTCAGTAGGCGAATAGCCTTGTGCATAGGACGCACCAACTATACTGCCGATACTAGTCCCCGCAATAACGTCAAACTCTATGCCGTTTTCCTCAAAGGCTTTAAGCGCACCAAGTTCGGCAAACCCTTTCGCCCCACCCGAACCTAATGCTAGCCCGAGTTTAGGTTTTTGTTTTCTACTTCTTTTCTTTAACCAACTGAAAAATCCCATTTAACACCCTGTTTCTTCGTCTTTATTTTTGGGTTTTTGTTTAACCAACTTTATTATGGTCAAAGTAAGCAAAATAATTGCAACCCCAAGTAAAGCATATAACACGTAGTCAAGATTTATTCCTATGGTAGAACATAAAAGCGCTAAAAGTGAAGTTATAAGTCCAGCAACAAGATTACCTAGCATTGCAGGCCAAATAATTTCCCTAAATTTAAGTCCAAGAAAAACCCCGATTGCCGTACCCGTCCAAACTCCCGTAAGCGGAAGCGGAATAGCAATAAAGATAAACACGCCGAGTTGTTTTATAAGCACTTCGTTAAGTTTACTTTTGCCGTGTTTTTTCATTTGTTTTTCCATAGTTTTATTTGCCTTGTCTTGAAAAAAAGATTCAACTTTATCGGCAAATTTTTTAAACCATTTTATTTTTTGTAGCAAATTCAAAATAGGTCTAAGTAACCAATAAATAGGAACAAACACTATTGTAGAACCAACGTAAGCAAGAGCAAGCGCAATAAAAAAATCAAAACCTGCGCTTTGTGCAAATACAATTCCACCCTTTAATTCTATTAAAGGCACGAAAGACATTACCATAGTTGCCACATAATCGTTTCCAATAAGATTTTGTATAAATTCAGTCATAATTAAATTAAAATCCTTGAAATAATTAGTATAATAAGTATAATATAATTATATAAAAATTGCAAATATAAAAACGCAAAAAAGTAAAGGTATAGCATGACTACGCAAAAAATGTTGTCGGGGTTACGAAAAGGTATTTCCGAATATAAACTTATAAAAGACGGCGATAAAGTAGCCGTAGGTGTATCGGGTGGAAAAGATAGCGTAACGCTTCTTAAACTAATGGCGGAATACAAAAAATTCTCGCCCGAAAAATTCGACCTTATCGCAATCACCGTGAACTTAAATTTTGAAAACCAAAACACCGATTTAACACCGTTAAAAGAACTTTGCAACCAACTTGGCGTAGAGTTTTACGTGGAAGAAACGGAAATAGGAAAAATCGTGTTTGATATTAGAAAAGAAAGTAACCCGTGCGCGCTTTGTTCAAAAATGCGTAAAGGCGCACTCTATTCACTTGCCAAGAGTTTGGGATGCAATAAGGTTGCATTAGGGCATCATGCAGACGATTTAATTGAAACAATGTTCTTATCGCTATTCTACGAAGGTAGACTTTCCACGTTCGCACCTAAAAGTTTTCTAGACAAAACGGGTATCACGCTTATAAGACCTATGCTTTTCTTAAAAGAGTGCAATATTTCAGCCTATTCTAAGGATCTGCCCGTTTTTAAGAGTTGTTGCCCTGCAAACAATCAAACCAAGCGTGAGTACGTAAAAACCGTTATCAACGACGTAACGAAAGAAATCCCTAACGTTAGGGAAATGATGTTTACGGCGTTAACCCACCCCGAAAGATACAACCTGTTCGATAAGTTTGAAAAGGATGCAGATAATATAGATTAAAAAACCTTGCTCTCAAGCAAGGTTTTTTTAATCTATTCTTTATTTTCGATATAAGCAAGAACGCTCGTTCCCGTAAGTTCTTCAATCTCTTCGGGGTATTTAACTTTATTATCAAGTATATAAAGTAACAAGAAGAACGCCGCCGAAAGTATCAAGCCACCAGCAATACCAACCAAAACGTACATAACAAAACTGTCACTAACGTTAACAGTATAGTCTTTTTGCGTTTCAACCATGCTTACCGAACTTGCTTGAACTAACGTAGTTCCCTTAGTTTTAACGTAATTTTTAACACTCTTTATAATTTCTGCAAGTTTTTCCTTTGCAACTTCTTCACTAACGTCGGCATAAAGTAAAGTACAAATAACGCTACTTTCCTTACTAGAAGTTGAAAAACTTTTTGAAGATATACTGCCGTTCGTAGTTCTATTTTCATAATTATCGTTGGCTTCAATAAAAATATTAGCGTCGTTTTTAATAGAATATAAAATGGTCGGCAAGAAAGATTTAGCAATGGTATTATTATTATTTGCCGAGCCGTCAATGTCTCTATCAGTCAAATCTACGTTGAGAACGAGATTACATTGAGCGGTATAAATAGGTCTGGTCACGTACTTGCCAAACACCGCACCGACAGCCCCGCAAAGTATCGTAACGATTATAATATAAATTAAGTTTTTGTATAAAATTTTAAGAAAGGGAATTTTACATTCTTCTTTAAGAACTTCTTGAACTTCATCCATTTTATCTACCCCCTTCCGTATCGTCTATATATGCAAGAAGATTTACGCCCGTAATTTGTTCAAGTTCTTCTTGATTACGAACTGAATGATCGAACAAGCCTTTAATATATACTACTAAAAGACTTACTGCAATTCCCGAAAGCAAGAATACCAAAACGATAGTCTTTTTAGACATATCGGGCTTTGCCGTCGCTTGCCCTGATTGACCTATAACAACCTTCGACAAGTAAAAGTAATGCGAAGTACCTGCTTCTTCACCGGGAACTTTTGCCTCATCACTTATTGCAAGAAGAATAATCCTTGCCTTATCGTTTGCGATATCGTTCTCGTTATCAGTATAAGAAACGGAAAAACCGTAAATTCTCTCTTCGTCAGTTGATTCGGATTTTACCGATAAATTTTCTGCGACAATATGTTCGACACCGTCGTATTCGCCACGAACGTATTCATCACAAACACGGCCACCTTCAACGTCGGTAATGAATTGATCCACGTGTGAGAAATTACCTTTCACGTAACTGTCATAGTAATAGTTTGCGCGGTCAATAACGTAACCTTCGTCACAAAAATCTAACATTGAATCGATAAAGTTGTTCGTCAATGCGTTGTTGTTGTAAGTCGAGTTGGTTTCGTTGCTAACCGAAAAACTAGCCTTTGTAGTAGCGGTATATTTAGGCGCTCTTACAAAAGAAAAAGCCACCCCAGCAACAGTTATGACTGCAATAATTATTACAATCAATATCCAGTTTTTGATTAACGCACCGTATATTCGGCGAAATATATCGTCCTGACGAATTTCTTGCTGATTATCCATCTTAAACAAGACACCCCTTCAAGTTTTTATTTTTAATGTAGTATCTTATATATTATACACTAAATATCAAAAAAATCAATCTTAATTGACCCTTTTTTTACATTTATTTAGAATTATACCTGATAAATTTTTTTATTTTTAATTTGCAAGTTTTTATCGCAAATAGAAAGCGCCGCCTTTTTATGTGAAATTATTATAAGCGTTCTATTTTCTAACTCTTTCAAATGTGATAAAACCGCCTTTTCCGTTTCTTCATCCAAAGCGCTAGTTGCTTCGTCTAAAAGAATAATAGGTGCGTCTGACAAAACTGCGCGCGCTATGGCTATTCTTTGAATTTGACCTTCCGAAAGCCCCACGCCCTTTTCACCAACGACAGTATCAAGCCCGTCGGGAAGTTCTGCAATAAATCCGTCCGACTGACTAATTTTTAACGCCCTTGCGATATCTTCTTCGCTAGCGTTACCCGTTATAAACGTTACGTTATCGCGAAGCGTTCCACTAAACAACATATTGCCTTGCGGAACGTATGAAAATAAAGGTCTTGTAGAATTATCAAGTTCGATTTTCTCTTCGCCCGTAGTAAGAAATATTCCACCGTTATCGGGCTTATAAACGCCTAGCATTAGTTTTAAGAGCGTGCTTTTACCTATTCCCGAAGCGCCCGTTATCGCCACAAATTCACCCTTGTTTATACGCACGTTACAATTGTTTAAGATAACGTCTCTACCATACGAAAATCCAACGTTTTCTATTGACAAGCCGTCGCATTTTTCGTACGTGGCGTTGCGGTCAATAGCCGTGAACGGCGGTTCGTTTTCGATATTCTCAATTTCCATAAGTCTTTCGGCAGATGCAAGCATAGAATAAAATTTAGGAATTACGTTAGAAAGAGAAGCAAACGGCACTTGCACGTTATTTACAAGTTGCAAAATAGCGGATAAAGCACCGTAACTCATTCCAGGAACGCCCATGAAAAGTTTTACACCGCCGTAAATCAAGGCAAACAAATACCCTGCGCTAAAAATAAAGTTATAGGTAGCATGCCCGACGACCGAATAGTTTTTACGCACCATTTTTATATGGAAATTTTCTTTTTGAAGGTCGTCTGCCTTACCTTCTACTTTATCGTTTGCCGAAAAAACTTTAACCGCCAAAATATTTTCTATACACTCTTGCATAAACGAACGGGTTTTCCCTTCGCTTTCTTGTGCGCTTTTATGTAACGATTTAAGTTTATTTCTAAGTAGCCCTATAACGGTAAAAACCAAAAGCCCTGCGACCGTAAACGCAACTGCAAAAACCCAGTCGAGATAAATAAGCGCGACTACTGCGCAAAGTAATCTTGCGACAGCCGAAACGATATTTGGAACGATAGACGTTATACCGTCGCTTATAACCGAAACGTCGTTTGCAAGACGGGTCATCAATTCCCCACTATGAAAGCCGTTAATTTTTTCGTATTTTTTGTCTAGAATTTGCCCAAAGATTTTGCCCTTAAATTCCATTTCGAGTTTGCCTTTAACGTGTTCGGTAAGCCCGTTAATCAACACCCTAAACAAAAACTGCAATAAAACTATACCCAAAAGAACGATTGCGTTTATTATAAGCGTACGTTTACCAAGTTCTCTATCCGCCATAGTAGCACCGTCGATAACACCCTTGATAGCAAAAGCAAATACCACGGAAAGCGCCGAAAAAATAACGTTGGATATAATCAAAATCCACATCTTGAATTTTTGTGCCGACGAATTTTTTATAATCCATTTTATCGAAGAACTATCTTTCATAATAAACCTTTTAAAGTCAAAATCTTAAATATTGTATCATATAATATACCTTTTGTAAAGTTAAACGGAAAACTTAAAGGTTTTGGACTTTTTACTTGCAAAATAAACGATTATATTTTATAATAAACGCATGAGTTTATTGTCGCGTTTGCAAAATAGCCCTTTCAACTTAAAAAAGGATAAAGTTACGGAATATTTATACGGCTATTCATACCCTGTCATCACGGCGGGGATAGTCCTTTTGTTTTGGCTTTTAAATTTGCAAATAGTAGGCATCTCTTTTTTAGCACTTTGGGGTTGCTATATTTTTATTACCCAACGTGATTTAACGCCTATATTTCCACTACTATTTTTCGCCCCGCTAACGTTTAGTGATTTGGGGCTTTTTGGAACTATTACCCCCATATTTATCTTTGCACCCGTAGTGGTCGCAATTGTTATTCACTTTATAAGATTCCCTATAAGAAAACCATTTATAGGCAAAGTTTTTTTCGCACATATTATCGTAACCGTGGCGTTATTTTTAGGTGGGCTTTTATACGATAACTCATCCTATTTTAAGTACGGAATACCTTTAATCCTTTGTTCGGGCGTAGCCATGCTTGCCGAATATTTCGTACTCTTTCAATACGTTGAAGTAAGTAATAAAGTCAACCTGAAAAAATATTTCGCCTTTTGCTTAATTGTAACGACCATGCTCGCAATCGTACAATTTTTAATAGTTGGAATTTTAAATCAATTTAATACGGGTCAATTTATTCCCGACGATTTTGCGTGGGCTAACGTAAACTTTTTAGGGTATTTCGTTCTCTTATCCGTGCCTATGTGTTTTTACCTTATGGTAAACGCAAAATCTATAATTCCACAACTTATAACCTTGCTTATCTTAACATTATCGGTATTTATAATAAAATGCGACGGTGCAATAGGAATACTTGTATTTACTCTTCCCGTACTTATCTTTATCACTTACAAAAAGATAAACCTTAAAGATAGAAAACTTTATTCTGCCTTCTTCTTTTCTTTGGTTGTAATGGCTATCGTTGCCATTATGGTTATGTTTGCCACGATAAACGATTTCCTTGCCATATTGCATAGGCATTTCTTATACGACACTGGCCGTACGTACATATATGAAATAGCATGGAATTTATTTAAGGAAAACCCCCTATTCGGCGTTGGTTTAGGTTACACAACTACGACCAACAAATTGCAAACGATATTCCACTCGACTATTTTTGAAGTTTTGGGATGCATGGGAATATTTGGACTTATCGCTTACGTTTGGTATTTTATTAAACGCATTAGCGTATTTACCTGTAAGTATACCTTGTTCAATCTATACGCGTTCTTTTCCTTCTTTTTATACGAAGGTTACGCTTTTATTGATAACGGCGAATTTATTTTCCTTATTATCTATTTGACGGCGGTTGTAATCGTTGCAGAAGTTACAAACGTAAAAGACAAAAAAGAAACCTTACCGCTTAAAGAAAACCCGTCAAACACTTTCAAAAACTAAAAATTTTTAATAAACCAAACAGCCGTGTGAAATTCACACGGCTGTTTTTTGGTTTTTGGTGAATTATACTATTAAGTGTTGCACTTAGTTTGACAATTCATCTTTTTATTTATGAATTTTTACCTTCGTCAATCTTGTAAGTAGGAACTAACTCATGCACGAGTTTTTTCATCTTGTCCGTTTCGTTATACGCTTCAACGTAAAGTTCTTGGATCTTCTCAAAGAGTTTTTCTTCGTCGAACTTTATCGGCTTACCTATCGAAATCATGTTGTTTTCCGTTCTTTGTAAACCTTCTTCCGCCATAAGACGTTCTTCGTACAACTTTTCGCCCGGGCGAAGACCGACTATTTTAATATCAATATCTCTAAACGGTTCAAGCCCCGAAAGTTTAATCATGTTGACTGCTAAATCGTAAATCCTTACGGGTTCACCCATATCAAGCACGAAAATTTCTCCACCTTTTGCGTAAGCGCCTGCCTGCAATACTAAACTTACGGCTTCGGGTATAGTCATAAAATATCTTATAATATCTTTATGAGTAACGGTAATAGGACCGCCCTCTTCTATTTGTTTTCTAAATAGTGGAATAACAGAACCGTTAGAACCCAAAACGTTACCAAAACGAACGGCAACGTATTCGGTATCGTATTTATTATTCATTGCCTGAATAATCATTTCACAAATACGTTTAGTAGCGCCCATAATATTAGTGGGGTTTACCGCTTTGTCAGTACTAATGAGAATAAATCTTTCAGTGCCGTTTCTACCTGCCGCACTAGCCACCTTAAACGTACCGCTAACGTTATTCTTAACCGCCTCGTTAGGGCAATTTTCCATAAGCGGAACGTGTTTATGCGCCGCCGCATGGAAAACGATATTCGGCTTAAAATTCTCGAACACCTTGTTCATCTTATTGCTATCTCTAACCGACGCAATTTGAACGACTAAATCAAGTTCGGGGTAACGACGAACTAATTCTTGCTGAATATCGTAAGCGTTATTTTCGTAAATATCTAAAATTATTAAGCGTTTAGGGTTATGGCTTGCTATTTGACGGCAAAGTTCACTACCGATAGAGCCACCGCCACCCGTAACCAAAATGGTCTTGTTTTCGATATACCCCATTATTTCGTCAAGATTAACTTGAACTTGTTCTCTACCCAAAAGGTCTTGAATACTTACTTCTTTAATAGCGTTTACCGAAACCTTGCCTTCGACGAACTGATACATACCGGGCAAAATCTTAATTTTACAATTTGTTTTTTGGCACTCTTTTATTATTTTACTCTTTTTCTTATTGCCAACCGAAGGCATTGTAATAATAATTTCATCCGCTTTAAATTGTCTAGCAACCTTAACCACGTCGGAAACTTTACCAACAACCCTTACGCCACTTATAAATTGACCTATCTTGTTCTCGTCGTCGTCAAGAACGGCTACGGGCACGTAACGAAGTTTATTAGTAGAGTGCAGTTCCTTAATAAGCATAGCGCCCGCGTCACCACCGCCTACTATTATAACTCTAACCCTTTTATCAGTTTCTTTATCGGCACGGAATATTCCACGAAGATAATCGAAAAAACAATAAAAGAACCTACTTAAAAACACCAAAACCACGAACGTTATAGATACGGTAAACGCCCAATGCGCGTCGAAATCGGGCACGGTAAAGACGTATTTTAAGAATATTGCGTAAACAAAGTGTATAGCGATAGTACAAAGGGATGCGGCAATCATTTTTAAAACTTCTGCAAACCCCATGTATTTCATAATGTTATTGTATAATCCGAATAACTTAAATATTATAAAGGTTAATATTATATCGCCTATCATTAAAAGAACGGTATTTCTTATATAATAGACGAAATCTATTCGGCTAAACACTGACGTAAGTAGCCATGCGGCAAGCACGAACACCATGTCCATTATAACGAATAATAAAATTTTTGTTTTTCTAGTCATCATATCACTTTACCCTTGTAATTGTTTACTAACTTTTCAACTTCTTCCACGGTAAGCCCGTTTTGTTCTAACTGCGCATCAACCGTGCCGTGAGCGATAAATTCGTCTTTAACGCCGAGTGGTATAAGTTTAACTGTCGTTTGTTTTTTTGCGTAATATTCTAAAACGTAAGCGCCAAACCCACCTATTACGCTATTTTCTTCAAGCGTTATTATAGGCATATCTTTGATCTCAAATAAAACTTTTTCGTCAAGCGGTTTTACACTTCGCGCGTTGATAACCCTTATAGAACAACTGGAACGCTTTGCAACACGATTTGCCAAATCAAGCATTCTTGGTCCTACTGCAAGTATAGCCAAATCGTCACCTTCTTTTACCGTAGTCCATAATCCCTTTTGGTAGTCCACGAACGGAACTTCCACTTCCTTGGCAACGCTAGGATATCTTATCGCCACGGGCGAAGATAACGATAGCGCGTATTTAAGCGTTTCCTTTAATTCATTAGTGGTAGACGGCGCAAATATCTTCAAGTTAGGAATATGCACTAAATAACTTAAATCAAACACACCCTGATGCGTTTTCCCGTCCGCCCCGACAAGCCCTGCCCTATCTAGACAAAAGACGACGGGCAAGTTTTGCAAACATACGTCGTGCAATATTTCGTCGTACGCGCGTTGCATAAACGTCGAATAAACGGC
>CASDPM010000112.1 GCA_949282465.1 uncultured Bacillota bacterium | reverse complement strand
GAAACGCTGTCTGGAAGAATAAAGAGTTTGTCTGAGTCTACGATAGCGAAATCGCTTAAAAATCCGTTGAAATCTTCGCCGGCAGTTAATAGATGCGAGCATTTAGTAAATTCGCCTTTTTTGCAGTTATAACATTCTTTACAAGGCGCAATAGGTTCGATATATACGTGTTGACCTTTTTCTAAGCCAAATAAATTAGCGTCGGTTTCGCTAATAATACCTATACCATAACTGCCCAAAGCGACGTTATCGGTTTCGATATCGCCTGAAAATCTTAGTACGTCAGAAATAGTTATAAGAGATTTGGTAATTTTTACTTTGGCAGAATTGCCCGATTCAAACGATTCGGAAATTTCCGTTTCGGTTAATTTTAAGGGCTCTGTCAGTTTCCAACCTTTCATAGTTACTCCGTAAATAGTTTGCGTGTTTTTTATGAATTTATAAAAAAACAAAAATTTTTATCATTATATTATAAAAGCGAAAAATAAGCAACTGTTTTTAAGCGTGCTAAAATAATTAAAAGATTTAAGAGAATTTTAAAATTTGCCCGTTTATCAGTTGACTAACTGAGAAAAATATACTATAATAACCAAGTAAATTTAGAAACGAGGTGCATTATGAGAGAAGGGATCCTTCCGGACGATCATGCAGTTACGGTAGTTTGCGCTTGTGGCGAAACTTTTAAAACCGGTTCTACTAAAAAAGGTGACGTAATTAAGGTTGATATATGCAGTAAGTGTCATCCTTTCTTTACTGGTAAGCAAAAATTGGTTGACACCGGCGGCCGTGTTGATAAGTTCAACAAGAGATATAGCAAAGCAAAATAGTTGGCTGTATTTTAAGGCTTTAAGTGTATTTTTATACCCTTAAAGCTTTTTTTTAACCAAAATATTCTCGTGCGGATTTGTTGATGAAAAATAAAAAATTAAAGAAAACTTCTATCGGTGGTCAAGCCGTTTTGGAAGGTGTTATGATGCGTGGCGAGCAGTCGATGGCGACGGCAGTCAGGGATCAAGACGGAATTATTAGGGTAGAGTCGAAAAGGGTAACGCCCACGAAAAAGCGTAACCTTTTTTTTAGGCTACCTATAATTCGTGGCGTATGTTCTTTTATTTCTTCGCTTGTCGGTGGAACGAGTATTTTGATGCGTTCGGCGGAAGTTTTTGGCGAGGGTGAACCGTCAAAGTTCGAAAAATGGCTTTCTGAAAAACTTAAAATTAACGTAATGAGCGTTATTACGACGCTATCGTTGATTTTAGGGCTTGGACTTGCAGTATTCCTTTTTATGTGGTTACCACAAACTGTAAGATTTGGTATAGAAAGACTTGTTGGTGACGGTTTTGCTTTTGACGTGTGGGCGAAGAATTTTATTGAAGGCGGGCTTAAACTGGTCGTCTTTATATGCTATATTCTTCTCGTGTCGTTAATGAAAGATATAAAACGCACGTTTATGTATCACGGTGCCGAACATAAAACTATCTCGTGCTATGAGCGTGGGTTGGAACTTACGGTAGAAAATGCCCGTAATTGTCCAAGAGTTCACGATAGATGCGGAACAACTTTTATGGTGTTCGTAATGGTGATAAGTATCTTGGTTTTTGCGGTTGTGGAATCGTTAATCGGTGGTGTCGTGGAACGTGGATTAAGAATTTTGCTTAAAATTGCCTTGTTGCCCGTCGTTGCTGGTTTGTCTTATGAACTATTAAAAGGTTTATCTAAAACGAATTGCTGGGTTTTTTATCCACTTAAAATACCAGGATTATTATTACAAAGAATAACCACGCGTGAACCTGACGACAAAATGCTTGAAGTTGCTATTAAAGCGTTTAAGACGGTTGAAGAAATGGATGATGATCCGTCTATTCCCGAAGTAAAATTTATTGTTCCCTTAACAATGGACGAGTTAAAAACGCAAGTGGTTGATAAACTAAAATCTTGCGGTATTGACGAGGAAGCGGAAGCGGAGTGGATTATTTCCTTAACGCTTGGTATAAAGCGTGACGAGGTAAAGGGTGAAACGCTTGTCTCTCCAAAAAATATTGATTTAATCAATAAGTTGGTTGAAGAAAGGTGTTCGGGAAGACCGCTTTGGTATTGTATAGGTGACACGGACTTTTACGGATATACTATAAAAGTTGATGAACGAGTTTTAATACCTAGACCTGAAACGGAAATTCTTGTAGAAAACGCACTTAAAGTTATAAATAAAAATAGTACCGTGCTTGATTTGTGTACGGGGAGCGGAGCAATAGCGATTGCAATAAAAAAACAAAGTGACGCTATGGTTACGGCGATAGACGTAAGTAGTGATGCGCTTGTTTTGGCAAGAGAAAACGCTAATAATAACGACGCTGAAATTGAATTTATAGAGAGTGACTTGTTTTCCGCTGTATCTATCGGCGAAGATCGTAAGTTTGACGTTATCGTTACTAATCCGCCATATATTAAGAGTGAAGATATTGATAATCTTCAAAAGGAAGTAAAAGATTTTGAGCCTAAATTAGCACTTGACGGTGGCAAAGACGGGTTTGATTTTTATAGAATTATTGCAAAGAACGCAAAAAATCATTTAAATGACGGTGGCGTAATATTGCTTGAATGTGGAATAGGTCAAGCCCAAACAATCGCCGAAATGTTTAGTGGATTTAGTAGCGTTACAATTATAAAAGATTATGAAAACATTGACAGAATAGTAAAGGCGGTACTTTAATGTTTAAGAAACTCGACAAAATGGTTGAAAGGTTCAATAAACTTAACGAACTCGTTAGTGATGCTGATGTAATAGCAAAGATAGACGAGTGGCGTGGGTACAGTAAAGAACTTGCTGAGATAACCGAAACTGTTGAAAAGTATTTAGAGTATAAAAAAGTCGTTGCCGAGATTGAAGATTTGAGAGTTGCCGTAGCAACTGAATCCGATTCGGAAATGAAAGCAATGATAGAAGATGAAATTTACGCTTGTAAAGATAGGCTTGAAAAGATTTCAGAAGAATTGCGTATTTTATTGTTGCCAAAGGATCCTAACGACAATAAAAACGTCATCATGGAAATTCGTAGTGGCGCTGGTGGTGAAGAGGCAAGCCTTTTTGCTTACGAACTTTATAGAATGTACGTAAAATATGCCGAAAAAAATCGTTGGAAAGTTGAA
>CASDPM010000111.1 GCA_949282465.1 uncultured Bacillota bacterium | reverse complement strand
CAAAAAATTGTTTTTTTATTACTTTTATATTATAATATAAAAATGCTCAATATTTATTATTCCGATATTTCGGGTGTAGATTTTAATAAAAGTAAATTAGATGATTTTCCTATAAATCGTAGAGAATACGTTAATTCTTTTAGTAACGATAAAAGTCGTTCGGATCGAATTGCGGTATGGCTATTGCTTAATTATGCCTTGGAAAACAACGGTTTGGATGATAAAAAATTAACTTTTGAAATTACATCGTCAGGAAAATGGTTTTTGGCGGGTAAAGAATTAGAATTTTCACTTTCTCATTCGGGGAATATAATAGCCGTTGCGATTTCTGATGCAATTGTTGGTGTTGACGTGGAAATGTGTGCGGAAAAACTACTGAAACTAGAAAAAAAGTTAACGTCTACCGATTTATCAAATTTAGATAAAAGCCAAAAAATTTACAAGTTGACTGAACTTTGGACAAAAAAAGAGGCAATTTTTAAGAGTGGAAATACAAATAAATGTTTTTCATCATCAATAAAAGATAAAAACGGGGCAAACTATATTATATCCGTTGCATCTAATCAAACTAACGGAGAATTTTATAAGGTTAATTATAAAAATTTGTGTTTATTGACAGGAGATATATTATGAGCGAAAATTGTACGCATGATTGCTCTACTTGCAAGGAAAAATGTGCAGATAGAGAAATTGCAAAAGAAAAACTTAACGAACACAGTAAAGTAAAAAAAGTTATAGGTATTGTTAGCGGTAAAGGTGGAGTTGGTAAATCTTTGGTAACTTCTATGCTTGCCGTTCTCTCTCAAAGAAAGGGAAATAAGACTGCTATTTTAGATGCCGATATTACAGGACCTTCTATACCTAAAATATTTGGTATAAAAGGCAGGGCGGAAGTTATGGGCGAAAAATATATCGTTCCGCAAAAATCGTCAACGGGTATAAACGTTATGTCTATCAACCTTTTGCTTGCGGATGAAACTGATCCCGTTGTTTGGCGTGGACCTGTTATCGCAGGTGTAGTTAAACAATTTTGGACGGACGTTATTTGGGAAGACGTTGACTATATGTTTGTCGATATGCCACCTGGAACGGGCGACGTACCGCTTACCGTATTTCAGTCTTTGCCTGTTGACGGTATAATTGTAGTAACGTCACCGCAACAATTAGTTTCAATGATTGTTGGTAAGGCTGTAAAAATGGCAAATATGATGAATATTCCCGTGCTTGGTATTGTTGAAAATATGTCGTATTTAGAATGTCCTACTTGTAAAGAAAAGATTAACGTTTTTGGACAAAGTAATATAGATGCCGTTGCAACGGAGTATGGTATTTCAACGGTTGCAAAACTACCTATCAATCCTGAAGTTGCTAAACAAAGTGACAACGGAACGATAGAAAATTTTGACGGTAAATACTTAGATGATTTATTCACCGTTATAGAAAAAATATAAATAAGGAAGAATTATAATGATTGACGAAAAGCAGTCTGCTTCAGAAGAAACGGATGAAAACGTTATAGAACAAACGCCAGAGAAAAAACATAAAGGTTTTACTAGTAAACTTGGCTTTATTCTTGCTGCGGCAGGTTCGGCAGTAGGTCTTGGAAATTTATGGAGATTTCCATATCTTGCGGCAAAATATGGTGGGGGAATTTTCCTACTTTGTTACATAGTCCTTGCTGTTACTATAGGATTTACTCTTTTAGTTTTGGAAATTTCAATAGGTCGTAAAACAGGCAAGGGTGTAATAGGGGCTTTTGCTTCGCTTAATAAAAAATTCAAATGGTTTGGGTATGTTTGTGTAGTTGTTCCTATAATGATTGTTCCATATTACTGCGTTATCGGTGGTTGGGTTGTTAAGTATATCTCGGCGTACGTAGTTGGCGCGCAAGGTATATCAAGTGCTACTTTTTTTACTGATTTTATATCTAGCACTTGGGAACCGTTAGTATTTTTCCTTATCTTTGCAATGATTACCATTGTTGTCGTTGCTTTTGGCGTTCAAAAAGGAATTGAAAAATTAAGCAAGATTTTAATGCCAGTGTTGGCAATAATTGCAGTTTTTCTTATGATTTACGTTTTGTGTCAACCGGGCGCGTTTGAGGGTGTTGCATATTTTCTTGTGCCTGACTTTTCTGAGTTTGGGTTTGAAACCGTTTTGGCGGCGCTTGGGCAACTTTTCTATTCAATGTCACTTGCAATGTGCATAATGATAACCTATGGATCGTATATGAAAAAAGATGTTAATATACGTAAATCCGCAAGGCAAATAAGCGTCTGTGATACGGGTTTTGCGATCGTTGCCGCATTTATAATTATTCCTGCAATATTTGCTTTTTCACCTAATCCTACGGATGCTTTAAGCAAGAGTGGGCCTTCGCTTATGTTTATACAGTTGCCACAAGTTTTTGCAAGTTTACCTGCGGGGAATTTTATAGGTGCAATCTTTTTCTTGCTTGTTTTCTTTGCTGCATTAACTTCGTCGATATCGCTTGTTGAAGCAATTGTTTCAGTTCTTTGTGAAAATGGAAGAATAAAACGTGTTACTGCTTGTATTATCGTTTTTTTAGTTATTTTAGTTCTTGGTACATTATCTTCACTTGGTAACGGTGTTTTAAGTGGAGTATCAATCAATATTAAAGGTCAGCCTTATGGCATTCTTGATATTTTTGATTTTATATCGAATAGTGTGTTGATGCCTATCGTTGCTATTATAACGTGTATATTTGCAGGATATTTTATTGACAAAAATATTTTGCCAAAAGAAATCGGTAATGAAAACGAAAAGGTTAGCAGAAAATATTTCAGTATCATGATAAGATACGTTGCACCGGTATTGCTTGCGGCAATCTTATTCTCTGGATTATTCTTAAATCTTTAATAAATAAGCGCTCTGAAATTCAGGGCGCTATTGTTTACAAAAAATTTGTTTTTTGCATAATATGGTAGTAATGGAATAAATAATCAGGAGAATATTTGATGAATCCTTTTCTTGAAAAACCCGGCACTATCGAAAAGCAAATACAAAACTGGCAACAATTATACCCAAAACCTTACGACAAAAGGGAAGTTGATCCTTATACTAAAACCCGTATTATTCTTATGAATGGCACGGAGTTTGAAGCAAACTGGTTTTCGCATCAATTTGCAAGACATACTGATAATAATGATTTAAGACGTGAATTAGCGCTTACTAGGTACATAGAAAAACAACAGCAACAAAAAATTTCCATGTTAAAACCAAAAAATGAAAGTATGTTGGAGCATACTATATCATATGAGCAACTTGCGGTCGATTTAACTTCGGAACTAGCAAAACGCGAACTTGATTGTAACGTTAAAACAGCATTAGATTTTGCACTTTTGGAAGATTTTGACCATTTGTATAGATATGCAAACTTACTTGAAATGGAACAGGGTATAGCTGCCGAATGGCTTGTGGGAAGATACACAGAAATAATGCCAGGAAGACCGACTATATCGCATCACCGTTTCCCAAAAGATAATGTTAAATATAGTTTAGATTGTAAAAATTGTGACGTTCAAACTGTGCTTAATACAATGATAATTACAGCCGCCGAACAACAAACGATGAATTATTATATGAATATTGCCAACTTTGGTCAAAACGATTTAAGTAGGCGTCTTTACGAAGAAATTGCACACGTTGAAGAAGAACACGTAACGCAATACGAATCTCTTATGAATCCTAATAATTCTTGGCTCGAAATGTTATTATGGCATGAATACGCGGAGTGTTACTTATACTGGTCGTGCTATATGACTGAAACTGATCCATATATTAAGAATTTGTGGCAAGAAAATCTTTATTTTGAAATTGCGCATTTGCATAAAGCAGTTGAACTTCTTCAAAAATACGAGAAAAAAGAATGGCAAGAAGCAATAAAAGACGGCGAATTTCCTGCACCAATTTCTCTTCACGAAAATATTGATTACGTCCGTAAAATTCTTGGCGATACAGTACAATACACGTCTCTTAAAGAAGATTACGTCAAGGTTAAGAGTTTGCCGTCAGACACTGATTTTTTCCGTTTCCAAAATATTGTTAATCCGACCACGGATATAGTTCCGTCTCATTGTGTAATCGAAACGTTTATACGTGGTAGAGGTGCTGATTATAGATTCCAAGTTGCACCTAATCCTATACCTGAACTACGAAACCGTAGGGTAGATAATACGTCGGTTGGGAGAAAACCTGATGCAACTAATTCTACTGATTTTTTTTGTAACTAATCTCCTTAAAAAACACCGCTTTGTTAGCGGTGTTTTTTTGTCCTTTTTTAATTACTGAAAAATGCAACGCCTATTGCGCCAGGCCCAACGTGAGTGCCTATTGTGCTACCTATAATATAGGATGGAACTAAATCGGTGTAATCTTGCCAAATTTGTGAACTGTCTTTCAAGTATTTTTCTAACAAGGTTTTATCTAATCCCGCCCAAATAATACCGTAGGGCATGTCAAAATTTATTCCACCTTTTTCTTTTATTAAACTATTTAATAAATTATTTGCTTTTTTTGATCCCATGGCTTTGCCGATAAGTTTAACTTCGCCGTCAACTATTGCCACAACAGGTTTTATTGATAAAAGTTCGCCTGCAAATGCAACTGTTTTAGATATTCTACCGCCACGTTTAAGATATTCTAAAGTGTTGACCATTGCCATTACCGTTAAACGCTTTTTAGACGTATTTAATACGTTAACTATTTCGTTAATTTCTTTACCTTTTTTTATTAAATCTAATGCGATATAGCATAAAAGTCTTTCGCCGATTGCCGCACTTAAACTATCAATAACGTGTACTTTTCCGTTAAATTTTTTTGATGCTAGTAATGCCGATTCGTATGTGCCTGAAAGTTTTGATGATAGTGTTATTACGATTAGATAATCACCGTTTTGAGTAAGTTCGTTAAATACTTCTTCAAATCTAAAAGGGGAGATTTGACTGGTTTTTGGCATTACGTCCGTTTCGATTAGTTTGTTGTAAAAATCGGTGGGTAGCAAATCCACACCGTCAAAAAATTCTTCTTCTCCAAAATTTATAATCATGGGTATCATATAAATACCAAGTTTATTTGCTTCTTTTTGACTTATGTCCGAAGCCGAATCAGTTAATATTTTTATTGCCATATGTTCACTCCTAAAATTGTTGTAAAATCAACAAATAAATTATAAATAAATTTTGTTGACTTGTCAACAATATAGACGTGAAGAATAAGAAAAAGTCCTATAAGTTTTCTTATAGAACTTTTTATTATGGTGGGCAGGGGTGGATTCGAACCACCGAAGTCGCTGACAGCGGATTTACAGTCCGCCCCATTTGGCCGCTCTGGAACCTGCCCATGATTTATTAAGTTTTGGAGCTGGTGACTGGAATCGAACCCGCAACCTGCTGATTACAAATCAGCTGCTCTGCCAGTTGAGCTACACCAGCAAAGTGTTAAAAATTACTTGGTGCCTCGGGGCGGGATCGAACCACCGACACATGGATTTTCAGTCCATTGCTCTACCTACTGAGCTACCGAGGCATACAAGTTTTTTTGAAAATGCTTGTAAAAATTTACAAGCATTTTCTTTGGCGACCCGGAAGGGGCTCGAACCCTCGACCTCCAGCGTGACAGGCTGGCGTACTAACCATCTGTACTACCGGGCCAAATATTTTAAGGTTTATGGTGGGCCTTCACGGACTCGAACCGCGGACCAATCGGTTATGAGCCGACCGCTCTAACCAACTGAGCTAAAGGCCCCTAAAAACGCCTTATTACAGAATTACACTGTGTAAC
>CASDPM010000110.1 GCA_949282465.1 uncultured Bacillota bacterium | reverse complement strand
AGAGTTGATTTTTTAAT
The DNA here is from genome assembly GCA_949282465.1 of uncultured Bacillota bacterium. Classification (GTDB taxonomy): domain Bacteria; phylum Bacillota; class Clostridia; order Christensenellales; family Borkfalkiaceae; genus UBA1259. The sequence continues at coordinate 1,537 of CASDPM010000110.1, read as the reverse complement.
ATTACGAATTACATCTATCATAATTAAATACCCCCAACTACACTATCTTGTTCGGTTGTTTCTAAAGCAATCTCTTGTTCTTTTTCTTCTTCAAGAAGTTGATTTACAAACTCTATATAGTGATCGCAAGTTTTAATATCTTCCCTACGTTCACTTTCATAACCATTTGTCGTAAGTGTTTCAAAGTCTTTGATTTCTTGTTCTTTTTGAGCCTTAAAATCTTCAATTTCTTGCATCTTTTCTGCTCTAAAATCTTCAACTTTTGCTTGAATGTCAGCAGTAAAGTCTTTTGCAATTATTTCTTCTTTCTTCGACTCGTAAAACTCTTTCTTTTCGACAAGTTTTTCTACTGAAATTGCCATTGTTTTGTTCTCCTTTTATAAATTTTTTATAATGGTGGTATTATACCTTGCCATTTAAGGAATAAATACACTAGAGCAATCACTACTAACAGCGTAAATACCCCTATAACAGTCCATATAAAACCTTTAGCCGCTTTTGTACGATTTTCGTCACTTGCACCTGCAACTAACGCACCGATAGTTCCTTTCCATAATTTATTTATAAGAAAAAACCATACAAGAATAGCAGTAAGAAAATAAAGAAAGAATAAATTTAGTGGCTCTTTTATTCCCACAAACGTCATTATCGGTTTTACGCCGTCATAATGATATTGCCTTTTCTTTCTACGATTTTCCCATTTATCTTCTAACTGTTGTTGCTCATTACGTCTTTGTTGGGTGTCAAGTTTTTCTTCTTCATATTGAACTTTTTGTTTTGCATATTTTGCTTTTTCTTGTTCAACTTCAGTATGTTTTACCGCAGCATCTTTTAGGTTATCTTTGACCGTTTCAACGAATTTTTTATCTTCTTCACTTGCTTGTTGCAAAACACCGACTTTAACATCGTCCATCTTGTCGGCAAAAGCACTATGTAAAGCAGAAAAATCTTCGCTATTATTCATATCTGTAGTAACAATCTCTGTATGCGGCGGAATTACTACAGGTGTTGCCTTGTTTTCTTGGCGTTCTTTAAGCTCCAAATCAAGTTCATTATCAGGTTCAACCATTGGTCTACTCCTTTATAATTATTTATTCTTCTTCACTCTCGCCGTCATCACTCAACGCTTTTGCCATGTCTTTAAGAATATCCGTAAACATACCTTTTGGTTCGACCGTTTTAGATAATTTATTAAGTTTCTCTATTAACGGTTGATTTATTCGATTATCACCCGACATATATGCAGTCTTAAATAATGATGCAATAATTGCTTTATGGCTTGTGCAAACACTCTTAAATATTGATAAAATCTTTTCTTCGTCATAAGATAAAAGTTTATAATAAATATTTGCGCTCGCAAGTTCACCTTCGGTATATTTAATATCGTAACGCTCTCTTTCGTCGTCAGTTAATCCGTCAACAACAATTAAGCGACGGTCTTTAAGGCGTTTAAGGACCTTTTGCGACATTTTTTGCAAAAATTCCTTTTTAGGTACATCTCTAGTACCACCACGTCCTTGAATTTCAAAACCTTCCC
>CASDPM010000109.1 GCA_949282465.1 uncultured Bacillota bacterium | reverse complement strand
ATGGAAATATTTTACAAATAAAAAAGAGCGAAAATTTCGCCCTTTTAAAACATTATATACTTATATATTATTTTACGTATTCAAGTAAGGATTTAACTTCAAGTTTATCGTACTTTTTAATAAACTCAACAAGTTCACTTGCTATCTTTTTCGCACCGCCGATTTCATTACTTTCAATGTTCAAAGGAAGTAGCGGATCGTGCAAGGAAAGACGGAGCAAAAACCAACCGTTACCGTGATCCTTATCTAAGTTTACCCTTACACCTTCAAAGTTGTTCGGCGCAAGCGACCAGCCGTCCTTATCAAGTGCATAGTTGTTAAGGTCTTCTATAACCTGTGTGCCGTAAGCCTTAAAGTCGTCAAGTAAAATGTTCATTCTAAACTCAACGCTCTCAGCAGGCTCTTTTAACGTTGCAATTAAAGATTCTAGCGTGTAGCCTTCTTTCTTGCCACGGGCAAGTTCTATCAAAAGTTTAGTTACGATATATGCGCCGTCGTCAAGGAAATAATTTTCCTTAAACGCACCGTGACCTGACGTTTCGATTGCAAGTTGACTATCTTGTCCGTTTGCATTGAGTTTTATCGATTCGTTTATAACGTTTCTATAACCCCTTTTAAATCTATGATGTATACCGCCTTTTTCGGTGATAAATTCAGCGAGTCCCGTGGACGTTATAGAGTCAGTTACGATAGTCGTACCGGGGTGTTCACGAAGAAGTATTGCCGAAAGCATAGCGATAATTCTATTTCTATTAAGTTCGCTACCATCAGAAAGAACTGCACCTGCCCTATCAACGTCGGTATCGAATATTATACCGAGATCCGCACCTGTTTCTTTAACTGCTTCGGTAATGCTTTCCATTGCTTCTTTATTCTCGGGGTTAGGTATATGGTTAGGGAAACTTCCATCGGGTTCAAGATATCTACTGCCGTCGGTATTTGCGCCGAGCGGTTTCAAAACCTTATCTACGTAAAATCCGCCTGCACCATTACCTGCATCAACCACAATTTTGAAACCTTGCAAAGGCTTTTCTTCACCAGTTGCCTTACGAATTTTATCGGCAAGAATTTTTGAATAAGCATCCATAAATTCGCCTTTTTCCAACTTACCGACTTTAAGCCCCGTTTTATTGCAACCTTCGGCAAATTCAAGTATTTCTTTGATGTCTGCCTTTTCTAACCCACCTTGCGCGGTAAAAAACTTAAAGCCATTACGATTAAAGGGCAAGTGGCTTGCAGTTATCATGACCGAGCCGTCAAAGTTATACCCGTCGGTTACGGTTGACATAAACATTGCAGGTGTACTTGCCATGCCAAAATCGGTAACGAAGATACCTTCTTCTACCAACGCCGAGCAAATATAATTACAAAGTGTTTCGCCTGAAAGCCTTGAATCTCTACCAACGGCAACGCGAAGGACTGTTTTTCCAGTCTTTTTTACAAGCCAAAGCGCAAAGCCCCTACCGATATTACGACAAACGTCTTCGGTAAGGTTAACGTGTTGCCCTTCAATACCTTCTAATGCTACGCCACGAATATCGCTTCCATTTTGTAGTTTTTTATAGTCCATAATTTTTCTCCTTAAAACCCATTAGGGTTACTTTATATTAAATTCAAATCTTCTAAAAGTTTTTTTGTCTTTGCAATTTCTTCTTCCGAAAGATTATTTGCTTTTTTAGTTTCCGCTACGAAATTTTTCACCTTGCCCTTAAACAACCTATCGACCCAACGCCTAACGGTATAGAAAGGATAAAGCCATTTTCTACCGACAAGTTTTGGGTAGTCAAAGCATAGTTCATCATAAGAAAGAAAAACACGAGAGAAAAAGAAAGCAACTTTACTCTTGTTTTTTCCCCTAGTTATTAAACTCCTATTTTCCTGCGTACCATAAACACCACCACGAAGAACGTATTTTTCAAAGTCCTTTGTGAGCGGCGTGTGGCTTGCCGTACCAAACCAAATTTCAGAAAGAAGTTCGGCTTTTTCAGCAAACACAAGTAATTCACCTTTTTTTAGAAGATTATTACGCTTTTCTTTATCAAAAATAATTTTATTATTTAAAATCCACAAATCAATAAACGAACGAAGTCCACAACCACCTATCAAAAAATGCTTTGCCATGTGTTGAATATGGTAAAAATAAAACATTTCGTCAGTCATAACTTTGCGATACACAAAGCCTTTTGCAGGTACGGTTTCATGCCAAACTTTTTTTAGAACGTTTACCTCGCCTTTACTTAAATAATCTTCAACAAGATAATAATGCAATTCTAAATGAACACCGCTAGGTGCCCACAAAGAAACGTCGTGAGTATTTTCTTGCTCGGTGGTATAGCCAAGTTTTTTTACAAGTGCTTTTTTTGCATCTTCTAAATTTTTCCTATCAACCAAGACGTCAATATCACAACTTGTACGTTTCCACGGCTCATCATAATAATCACGTATAACGGAACCTTTAAGCGGAACGTGAGCAATTTTTTCTTCTTCTAAAATACGACAAATTTCGTTAAGTTCATAGTTTTGGCGCTCGTATCTAAACACCGCCATCGTTCGTTCTTGCAAGAAAAGGTTAGAAACTTTTTCCTGCTTATCTAAAAGTCCGTTACGATCCAAAGCGTCGGCAACCAAATGCGCAACGTCGTGCTTTTTTGATAGTGAAAAAAGTGCCGTCTTTAACTCTGGCGTTATTAAATTTTTTATGTTCTCACTTAGCACTTCACGCAGTAATTCACTACGAAGTAAAGTAAAAAGCACCTCTACTGTTCTTTGCACTATTTTCTACCTATCAAACGTTTAATAATTTTTTTGATTTTAGTTTTTAAGGATATACGGCAATATTTTTTCACAACTTTGTCAAAGTTTTGCGAGTTTATCTCTTTCAAAAAGCAATCTCTTTTTTTGTGTCTTATTGCCGACTTACAAACCGAAGAATTACACTTTGTTACACACCCTACATCTACTTCTTTAATATCAATTTTGTCGTTTAGTTCTTCTAAAATTCTCATTCCTTTTTCGGTATGAACTAATATCAGCGACGTGCCCTTATCGTCATCCATATCAGGCAAAACGTTTTGAATTCCCCAAAAATCAGCAAGAGTAATGTCGGCATTTCTTTCAACCGTTTTAAATGAACAAGCATAACACGACGGTCTTAAACAAATATTGCTTAAAAATGCACGTATAAAATAATCGTGACCTGCGCTACAAATATATTCATTATTATTCTCAAAATCAAACGACATAGAAAATCTCTTCCATCCGTTTTCTTTGTTTCTAAAAGATATTTTGTTCGCCTTTGCCCCTGCCTGCGCAGCACGATACTGAACGTATTTTTGCCAAACGTCGGGTGACGGAGTACCATGACAAATTAAGTCTTGCGTAATCAAATTGTCATAAGACTTTCTCAAATAAGAAAGCAATCCACCGACTTGACAAGGCGTTCCCGTAAACAAAACAAGCCTACCATCTTTTAAGTATTTTTCTGCTTGCAAGTAAGTATCTTCTATACGGCTTTGTAGGTATTTAGAGCCCCTTAATGCACCTAAATCTTCTTCGCACTCAACTGCTTTATGCGAAACGCTAAAATCGTCGTTAAAAACAACACCGAAAACTACACCGCCCTTACCAAGCACGTAAGTTGCAATTGCGGTAAAAATTCCACCTGACGAACTTAAATGCCTTATAAAATCGTCGTTATATTTACCTGCATAGGCTTTCGGTTGTTTTTGAATTTGTGGTTTTTTATTCTCAATAGGACAAACTTTATTGCATAAGCCACAATCAATACAAAGAGTTTTATCGACTTGCGGATATAAAAAGCCTTCTACGTCAGCAACCATTTTTATTGCGTTTTTTGGGCAAGCACTATAACAAGCGGAACAACCACTACAATTCTCTTTTTTATTGATTGTTATCATCTTTTAAGGTTTCCTTTTCAGTGTTAGTGGGTTTATTGCGTTTAAAAATCCTAAATAACGGTTTTTTTATCAAGTCCCTTTCATAATTATTCATACCCAAAAAGAACATTGACGCACAATAAATAATGGTATAAACATGTGCATGAAAATCCTTGGACTAAATGCTTCTATTAATTCAAGCAAACCCTCAAAAAACGAAAATCTATCTTTCTCGTCAGTCAAAATGATTTTGTTTATGTATGAGAATAC
>CASDPM010000108.1 GCA_949282465.1 uncultured Bacillota bacterium | reverse complement strand
CGGCTTTTCAAAGGCTGAAAAGGTGGGTAAATATATACTCGGCTCTTCAGCATCGGTCAGACGTCTGACCGAAAAAACGGCTATACAACTGATTTTGTGAAGATTTTTCGATAAGATAAAAACTTAATCAAAAATATGAGTACAAATATGAGTACACGTGTTTTTTTGAGGTTTTTCTTGCTTACAAAATCGGTTGATTTTTTCTTAAATTTAGGGCGTGACCGAGCCCTGCAGGGGCAAAAATCCGATGTGCACCGAAAAACAAAAAAAGATAGGTTTTACCTATCTTTTTCTGGTGATCCATCGGGGAATCGAACCCCGGACACCGTGATTAAAAGTCACGTGCTCTACCGGCTGAGCTAATGAATCATTTATTGGTGCACCTTCAGGGACTCGAACCCTGGACCCACTGATTAAGAGTCAGTTGCTCTACCAACTGAGCTAAAGGTACTTAAGGTTTGGCAGGGGTGGCAGGATTTGAACCTACGAATGCTGGAATCAAAATCCAGTGCCTTACCGCTTGGCTACACCCCTAGATTTATAATGGGGCGGGTGATGGGAATCGAACCCACGACCTCAAGGACCACAATCTTGCGCTCTAACCAACTGAGCTACGCCCGCCATGAAATGGTGCGCCTGAAGGGATTCGAACCCCTGACCCTCGGCTTAGAAGGCCGATGCTCTATCCAACTGAGCTACAGGTGCATAAGCCTTTATACGTCCCGAAATAGATGCGTTTGGAGCGGGTGATGGGAATCGGACCCACGCAGCCAGCTTGGAAGGCTGGAATTCTACCATTGAATTACACCCGCATCACTTTCCCACGAACAACGCTAATGAATTATAACAAAATGAATTTTTATTGTCAACTATTTATAAATCATTTTTTAAAATTAAATTAAACTTTTTCAAAAATCGTTAGATAATAGCAAACATTAGGCGAAGATAAACTTTTATTGCAATAATGTGGTGGATTGAAATAAAATAAAAACAAACTAATGCATAATAGAGTACAAATAATTTGTTTTTGTATAATCAACAAAATAAGAAAATCTTTTGACACCGCAATATGTAAAGTGTATAATATAATTCGTTATTATGATTGATAATTTAAGTTAAGCGATCATATAATTTAATTTGTAAAAGGCAAAAATGGGGAATACAATGTATAAAGAAATTTACAAAACTTGGATAGAGAGTGAAAATATAGATAAAAAAGACCGTGAAGAACTTGCATCTTTAACGGACGAAAAAGATATAGAATATCGTTTTGGCAAGGAACTTGAATTTGGGACGGCAGGAATGCGTGGAATTATAGGGCTTGGTATAAATATGATGAACGTTTATACTGTAAAGCGTGCAACCCAAGGTCTTGCTGAATACGTTAAAAGTTTAGGCGAAACGGCTATAAAGCGTGGTGTAGTTATTTCTTATGATACAAGGCGTTTGTCTTATGAATTTGCATATGTATCGGCGCTTGTTTTGGCATCTAACGGAATAAACGCATATCTTTTTTCCGACGTTCATCCCGTACCGATGCTTTCTTATGCGGTTAAAAAGTTAAAGACGGTTGCGGGAATTATGATAACCGCAAGCCATAATCCAAAGGAATATAACGGTTATAAAGTATACGGGGAAGACGGTGCGCAAATGTCGCCCGAAGCAACGGCGGAAGTTGTAAAATATATAACAGCAATAGGCTCTTGTACGTCCGATAAAATTTTGTGCGACGAAAAGAAGAGTAAATTGATAAAAAAAGTACCTAAATCGGTAGATAAAACATATTATAAGACCATACGTAATCTTTCTCTTTCTAAGAAAGAAATCGCCAAGGTCGGCAAAAAAATCAAACTAGTATATACGCCCGTTCACGGAAGTGGATACGTTCCCGTAACGACGATTTTGAAAAAAATAGGAATTAATGCAACTGTTGTTCCCGAACAAATCAATAAAGATACGGAATTTTCCACCGTGCAAGTTCCTAACCCTGAAAATAGAGAAACGCTTACTCTCGGCATAAAGATGGCTGATTTTAAGAAAGCGGACGTGGTTTTTGGTACTGATCCCGATTGCGATAGACTTGGCGTTGCTATAAGGGATGATAAGGGTGGATTTAAAGTTCTTTCGGGCAATCAAACGGGTATTCTTCTTTTAGATTACGTGTTGAGAAGACTTAAAGAAATGGGTAAACTTGATAAAAACAGTTTTGCAGTAAAGAGTTTTGTTTCTACGGGTATGGCAAAACTTATTGCCGACGATTACGGCGTAACCCTTTATGAAACGCCCGTCGGGTTTAAGTTTATCGGTGAGAAGATTAAAGAACTTGACGATACGGGGCTTGCAAAATTCGTGTTCGGTTTTGAAGAGAGTTGCGGATATTTGCGTGGTACTCATTGCCGTGATAAGGATGCTGTCGTTGCAAGCATGTTGTTTGCCGAAATGGTGTGCTATTACACTTATAATAATAAAGGCGTGTTTGCCCGTTTAAGCGAACTTTATTCAAAATACGGCTTTGTGTTCGATACTAACGTAAGCGTGGCTTATAGTGGACTTAACGCCATGAAAGAGATGAACGCCGTGGTAGATAAAATGAAGACTATAAAAGTTGACGAAATCGGCGGAATAAAAGTTATCGCAACGAGAGATTATTCGTCGGCAAAACGCATTTTAGCGAACGGAACGTGCGAAGATATGGATACGCCTAAAAACAATGCGGTTTATTACGAATTAGAAGGCGGAAGTTTTGTTTGTATTCGTCCGAGTGGAACAGAACCTAAACTTAAAGTATAGTATTCTATTAAGGCTGAAAATGAAGAAAAGGCAACTGAACTTTTTGAAAATGTCAAATCGGCTTTTGAACAATTGATAAAATAATAACGTAAAATAATAAAACCCCCGAAATATATCGGGGGTTTTGTGTTTGCAAAATTTATTCTTTCGTTCTATTTTTGAAAACTTCGCGGAATTTTCTAGGGGAATAACCCGTGGTCGCTCTAAACAGTTTAGAAAAATGCGCTTGGTCTAAAAAACCAACTTCTTCCATTATGGCGTTTATGAGTTTATCAGAGTGTTCAAGCAAAAATTTTGCGCGTTCTAACTTTAAGTTGTTTACGTATTTAAGTGGCGGTTGGCCCGTGCGTTCTTTAAACTTTCTTACGAAATAGTTGGGACTGAAATTTGCCGTTGAGGCGAGTTCTTCTAGGGTAAACTTCTCGCAGTAATTCTTTTTAATAAATGTTATAATACGGTCGATTTCGTCGTTTTCGGCAGTATACGTTTGAATAAATGAACATTTGTCCATATAGTAAGCAACGATAGAACAAACTGCACCCGACGTAGCGAGTTTATCGCTTATCTTTGAACTTTTTGATTTGGTTATCGCCGTGTTGAAGAGTGAAAATATATATTCGCTTTTGCCAAGGTGGGTAATAAAAGGAAACTCAAAGTTTTCAAAGAAATTGTTTGCGCCCGAGCGCAAATCAAAATGAAACCAAAACTTTTCGGCACGACCTAGTTCGGTTAGGTGGTAAGAATGTTTAACGCCTGCGGGTATTAAAATTGCGTCGCCCGATTTGGCTATTAGAATTTTCTTTTCAGTTTCCACGCAAATTTCGCCGTTTAGTACGTAATAAATTTTAGAGTTAGGACAAATCACGTTTTTATCGTGCCAGTTTTGTGTAATGTTAAATTTACCGCCGTGATGGTATGTTGCGGAAAGAGATTCCGAAAATAAATCGTGCATATTTATTTTTCCTTTTAGGTTTGGTTTTAGTATATATTAAAAATTAAAATTTGTCAAAGAATAAGATAATTTTATACAAGTTTTTTGTGAATATCGTTATAACACCCCGATTTTTCAAGGTGTATAATTTACTTAATAAAATAATTTGGAGAAAAATGGCATGATAAAAAAAGAGCCTATCGAATGGTTAGATGCTTGGGCTGAAGAAGCCGATAAAGACGACCTTCCTAGGGCACTACTAATAGGTGATTCCATAACTCGCGGTTATAACGGTAGGGTAAGGGAACTTCTAAAAGGTAAGGCTTACGTTGATTTTATCGCAACGTCATACGCCGTTGATAATCCGCTATATCAAACGCTTATAAAAAGTTACGCTAAGGCGTGCGATTATGCGGTAATTCATTTTAATCACGGATTACACGGTTATCATATGAGCAAAAGAACTTACCAGTCTAAAATAGACAAGTTGGCGAAAGTTCTTTCGGCTAATTCCAAGTTTATAATAGCGACTTCTACTATCGTTTATAAAGAAGGTAACAAGCGCATCAATAAAGACTGGGCAAAGCGTTTGGCTCAACGTAACGGTGCCGTTAGTGAAATTGCAAGTAAGAACGGATACGTGTTAAACGATTTATTTAAGGTTAGCGAAGGGCTTGACGTAAGTTTAAGATCGCCCGACGGAATACATTATAACGAACAAGGCTTTAATGCACTCGGCGATGTTGTAGCGCAAAAAATAATTGAAATTTTATAAGGAGAACTTCTATGTACGAATACGTGACTAGATTTGAGAAGTTAGGCTTTGGTATGTTCGTTCACTTTGGGCTTTACAGTATCGTGGGCAAGGGTGAATGGGCAAAATGTATACTTCAAATTCCCGACGAGAAATATATGAAACTTTCGTCAAAATTTAAAGTGAAAAAGGGTTGGGCAAAAGACCTTGTTTCCACGGCGAAAGGTGCAGGTTGTAAATATATAACCATAACGACGCGTCATCACGACGGATTTTCGCTTTACGATACTTGTGGGCTTAACGATTACGACGCCCCACACTCGGCAACGGGTAGAGATTTAGTTAAAGAATTCGTAGACGAATGTAATAAACAAGGTATTATACCTTTCTTCTATCATACTTTGCTTGACTGGTATAATTCCGATTATAAAACTAATTTCCCCAAATATTTGGAATATTTGAGAAAGAGTGTAGAAATTCTTTGTACCAACTACGGCAAAATCGGTGGCTTGTGGTTTGACGGTATGTGGGACAAACCTAACGAAGACTGGGAAGAAGATTTGCTTTACGCAACGATAAGAAAACATCAACCCGAGGCAATGATAATAAATAATACCGGCTTAGATGCTTGTGGAAAACTTGGTCATCATGAACTTGATAGCGTTACTTTCGAAAGGGGTAAACCTGCCTTCGTTGATAAGAGTGAAAGACCGGTTGCAGGTGAAATGTGCCAAGTATTTAACGATCACTGGGGTTATGCAAAGGGCGACGTTAATTATAAATCCGTTCCTGAACTTATCGAGAACCTTATTGATTGTAGAAAGTATAATTGTAACTTTCTTATGAACGTTGGGCCTATGGCAAACGGCATGGTTAAACCGCTTGATAAATACATGATGCTTGAAATCGGCAAGTGGATTAAATATAACAAAGAATTTATTTACGACGTTAAAAGTTGTGATATAGAAGTTGAAAACGCAATACTTCTTAAAGGTGGCGACGGGTATTATTACGCAATAAGTAAATCGCCCATGGTCGGTAACGTAAACGTTGCGCTTGGCGGAAGTTTAACCGAAGTTAAAATCGGCGCTAAAATCAAGTCGGCAAAATGGGTTGATAACGGCAGAAAGGTAAAAATCAACAAGGGTAATTCTTATACGTCTGAACCATTTACTTACGGCACTAGCATGATTTACCGCGTAGCAAAACTTGAACTTGAAATTAAATAATATATTATTAAGGAGAATAAAATATGAAACCAAGAATAGGTATACGCCCTACTATCGACGGAAGATGGGGTGGCATAAGAGAAGGTCTTGAAGAACAAACCATGAACCTTGCAAAAGCAGCAAAGAAACTTATTGAAGAAAACGTTTTCTATGCTGACGGCACGCCCGCCGAAGTCGTTATTTCACCTTGCACGATAGGTGGTGGTAAAGAAGCGTATGAATGTCAACAATATTTCATTACGCAAAACGTAACGGCAACCTTGACGGTTACGCCTTGTTGGTGTTATGGTAGTGAAACTATGGATCTTAACCCCTTGACTACAAAGGCTGTATGGGGATTTAACGGTACGGAAAGACCAGGCGCAGTATATCTTGCCGCTTGTTTGGCAGCGCACGCACAAAGGGGACTTCCCGCGTTTGCAATCTATGGCGATAGCGTTCAAGATATTTCAGATAGCGGTATCACGCCTGACGTTGAAGAAAAGATTTTGCGTTTTGCACGTTGTGCTTTGGTAGTTGGTCAAATCAAAGATAAAGCATACGTTTCAATCGGTTCGGTATCAATGGGTATCGGCGGATCTTTCCTTGATGCAAGCATGATGCAAAAATACTTCGGTATTCGTGCTGAATGGGTAGACATGACTGAAATTCTTCGTAGAATAGACCTTGAAATTTACGATAAGGCAGAATACGAAAAAGAACTTAAATGGATTAAAGAAAAGATTAAAGAAGGCAAAGACCTTAATGGTGGACCTTGGGGACAAAAGGACTTCACTCGCGCCGAACTCGACGCTCAATGGGAATTTGTTGCCAAGATGACGCTTATAATTAAAGATATAATGCTCGGCAATCCCAAACTTAACGATATCGGTAGACACGAAGAAGCGCTCGGTAGGAACGCTATTTTCGGTGGATTCCAAGGTCAACGTATGTGGACTGACTATAAACCCAACGGCGACTTTACCGAAGCAATTTTAAATTCCACGTTTGACTGGAACGGCAAGAAAGCACCTATTATTTTGGCAACCGAGAGCGATAATTGTAACGGTTTAGCAATGCTTTTTGAAAATCTTCTTACGAATAGAGCAAGCGTATTTGCAGACGTTCGTACTTACTGGTCGCCCGAATCGGTTGAAAGATGCACCGGTTGGAAACCCGAAGGTTTGGCTGCTAACGGCTTTATGCACCTTATCAATAGTGGTGCTGCCGCACTTGACGGTACCGGCGCTTGTAAGGATGAAAATGGCAATTCTATCATGAGAAAATGGTGGGAAGTTGACGATAAAGACGTTGACGCAATGTTAGGCAAAACGCAGTTCAGTCCTGCAAATAGGGGTTATTTCCGTGGCGGCGGATTTTCAAGTACGTTCTCAACCGAAGGCGAAATGCCTGTAACGTTAGTTCGTGTAAACATGGTTGAAGGCATAGGTTACACTATGCAAATTGCCGAAGGTTGGACGGTAGACGTTCCCGAAAAGGTTAATAGAATTATTTTAGATAGAACCGATCCCACTTGGCCGTCAACGTATTTTGCACCTAGACTTAACGACACTAACGCTTTCTCGTCCGTATATAACGTAATGGCAAACTGGGGCGCTAACCACGGTGCATTCGTTTACGGACATATCGGTAAAGACCTTATCACCCTTGCAAGTATGTTCAGAATTCCCGTAACCCTTCATAATATTGCAGATAAAGATATTTATCGTCCGCATAGTTGGAGTGCTTTTGGAACGAAAGATTTGGAAGGCGCTGATTTCAGGGCTTGCGCAAACTATAAAGAACTTTATAAATAAAAAACTAAATTTAATAAAGGCACCTGCTTTGAAATGCACCCCAAAAGTTAGACACTTTAGGAGGTGCATTTCATTTAAAGCGTGGTTTTATTTAATTTTTCATAAAAGGCGTCTAAATCTTCCTTGGTCGCTTGTGGATAAACGTCAAAGGTAAAAGGGATATTTAGTTCGTCGTATTTTTGCTTGCACATTTTATGAAAAGCAAGCAATTTTATTTTACCACATTCGGGGTAAACGCTAATAAGTTTATTTAGCGCCGTTGCATTTTGTTCGCCGTCGTTCACGGTGGGAATTAAAACGTTTGTAAGCGTTACGGATAAATTTAAACTTTTGCACTCGTTTAGGAAAGGGGAATAGCGTTTAATAAGCGTATCACCGTCTTCGTTATCGTGATTTTTTACGTCAAGTCTAATACCGCTTAAAAGTTGCATAAGCGGTTTATTTACTATAATCCCGTTGGTTTCGGCAATAACGTTAATATTAGATAGCGAAAGTTCTTTGCAAAGGCTAATGCAAAAATCTGCTTGCATGAAAGGTTCACCGCCGGAAATTGTAACGCCACCGCCGTTTTTATAGTAATTTTTGTAGCGTTTAATAACGCTAATCACGTCTTCTAAACTATAATCTTCGCCCTTTTTGAAAAGGGTTTCGGGGTTATGGCAAAACCCACAACGTAGGTTACAACCACTAAAAAATATTACCGAACGTAAGCCTTTTCCGTCTACTGCCGAACCATGAAATATCGAACTTATTTTTGCTTTACAAAGTGTCATGATAAGTACGTTTAAGAACTTCAAGTTGTTGCGCTTTGCTTAGTTTGTGGAAGTTTACCGCATAGCCCGAAACACGAATAGTAATGTTGGGGTATTTTTCGGGGTGTTCCATAGCGTCAACAAGTTTTGCTCTATCAAGAACGTTAACGTTTAAGTGGAAACCGCCGTTTGCAAAGTAACCGCCTATCATGTTGGCAAGGTTAGCCGTTTTTTCTTCGGGTGTTTCACCAAGCGCTGCGGGAACGATAGTAAAGGTGTTAGAAATACCGTCACGGCAATAATCGTAACCGAGTTTAGCAACCGAGTTAAGCGAAGCGAGCGCACCGCTTTTTTCTCTACCGTGCATGGGGTTAGCGCCAGGGGCAAAGGGTTCGCCTTTCTTTCTACCGTCGGGTGTAGACCCCGTTTTTTTGCCGTATACAACGTTAGAAGTTATTGTTAAAACACTTAAAGTGTGAATAGCGTTTTTATAGGTTTTTGTTTGTTTAAGTTGATTAGAAAAAGCATTTAATTGTTCAACGGCAATACCGTCAACACGATTATCGTCGTTGCCGTATTTGGGGAAATCGCCGTCAATAGTAAAGTCGGTAATCAAACCGTTTTCGTCTATAACGGGGGTAACCGATGCGTATTTAATAGCCGAAAGCGAATCGGCAAGAACGCTTAACCCTGCAACACCGCAAGCCATAAACCTTTCAACTTCGGTATCATGTAGCGCCATTTGAATTTTTTCATACGCATATTTGTCGTGCATAAAATGTATTACGTTTAAGGTGTTAACGTAAAGTCTGCAAAGCCAAGTACGATATTTTTCAAGTTCGCAAACGACTTCGTTATAATCGAGTTTACCCGTAAATACCTTGCCTTTTGGCCCGATTTGTGTTCCCGTATTTTCGTCCTTGCCACCGTTTAGTGTTAAAAGCAAAAGTTTTGCAAGGTTACATCTAGCGCCAAAGAACTGCATTTGTTTGCCGATTTTCATTGCCGAAACGCAACAAGCGATTCCGTAATCGTCGCCGTAAAGTGGACGCATCAAATCGTCGTTTTCGTACTGAATAGAATCGGTATCTTCGCTGACTTTCGCGCAGAATAACTTAAAGTTTTCGGGTAAGTTTTCCGACCACAAAACTGTAAGGTTGGGTTCGGGCGCAGGCCCTAACGTATAAAGGGTGTTAAGTATACGGTAAGAGTTTTTTGTAACCCTAGTTCTTCCGTCAAGCCCCATACCACCAACGCTTTCAGTCGTCCAAGTGGGGTCGCCACCGAAAAGTTCGTTGTATTCGGGGGTGCGGAGTTGCCTTGCAAGACGGAGTTTAATAACGAAATCGTCCATAATTTCTTGTGCGCGAACTTCGTCGATTAAGCCGAGTTTTAGATCACGTTCAAAATATATATCAAGGAAAGTACTTACACGGCCGAGACTCATTGCAGCACCGTTTTGTTCTTTTATTGCCGCAAGATACCCAAAATACGTCCATTGAACTGCTTGTTCGGCGTTTTCAGCAGGTAAAGAGATATCTTTTCCGTACATTTTAGCCATTTCCTTGATAGCGTACAAGAAAGATAATTGTTTGTTTAACTCTTCACACGTGCGAATATTTTCTTCGCTCATGTCCTTTTCGCCATAAGCCTTTTTGTCTGCAAGTTTATTTTCAATAAGAGCGTCTACACCATAAAGGGCAATACGACGATAATCGCCTATAATTCTACCCCTGCCGTAAGCATCGGGGAGTCCCGTAATAATTCCGGCATGCCTAGCAAGACGCATTTGGTCGGTGTAAACGTTGAACACGCCGTCGTTATGAGTTGTTTTGAATTTAAATTGTTCTTCGATTTTATCGCTCAATTTATATCCGTACGCTTCGCACGCTTTGCGCGCAAGTCTTATTCCACCAAAGGGGTTAACTCCACGTTTAAGTGGTTGATCGGTTTGAAGTCCAACGATAATTTCGTTGTCTTTATCAACGTAACCAGGTGCATACGAAAGGAGAGAAGAAACGTTTTCGCAGTCAATGTCAAGCACACCGCCTTTTTTGCGTTCTAATTCAAAAAGAGCGTTGACTTTGGACATGATTAAATCCGTTCTCTTTGTTGAATTTGCCAAGAAAGAACGGTCGCCTTCGTAAGGCGTGTAGTTAAGATTGATAAAATCAGCGACGTCAATAGATTCTTGCCACTTTCCCGATTTAAATCCTTTCCAAGCGTTAAAATTCATATTCTATATCTCCTTTTATAGTATATTTTTATCAAAATAGTACAAAAAAACCCGAACAAAACCCATACGTTCTGCCCAGGTGGTCGGCTAAAAATCTATTCGCTCCACTGCGGTTATTTCCGCTAATCCACCGGTAACGAACGGACTGATTATTAAATTTTTGGCGGTCCCACAGGGTGATTCCCATAATAGAGGAAATGTTGCTTTTGCAACAAAAGGGTTGCGGTCCACCGCTAGGTGATCGAACCCCGAACTAGCCCTTAGGAGGGTATTTCTTCTCTCTTTATAGGATCTACAAAATGCCTAAACTGCGTAGGTTGTATATTTTTTGCAGTTTATTTGTGGTATTTTCTCTAATTTTTAAAGTGAAAAATAACTTTTACCACCTTCAAAAATTTGGAACAACCAAAAAGTCAACCAAGGCTAGTGACTTTTATAAAAATGCTCGGTTTATGGTTGTTCAAAAATAGGGAATACCATAGAGTATTGATATTTTATCATTTAAAAGGATTTTCGTCAATCAAAAATAGTGTGCTAAAATAAAATCTATCTGACCCTATATTACCGATAAAATACCTTATTATGATTGTGGCGGTAATTCTGCTAATTGTTCTTATAGATATTCCAGAGTATAGGTACAAAGCTTTCGCTTAAAGCGGATAAACGTTTGAAGAAAAAATCAGTATAAAATGCAATTAAGCCGTTATTCTTAAAGAATAGCGGTTTTTTTACGTCAATTCTGAATTTTTTATGCACATTTGTATAATTATGCATTTGACTAAGAAATTAAAATTCAGTTTTATTGTCGCGGTTTATATATAATGTTTATATCTTACGTATAAAACAAAAAGTTCACGGGTATTTTTACCGTGAACTTTTTATTTTAAACTCGGAAAAGTATAAAAATTATGATAAATATCACGGGTTTATGTCTTGATAGATAGGTTAATTTATGGTATCTTTAAAGAAAAAAAGAGGAGAATATAGGTTTTGTTTAAAAAAGTCATATTTCGGATGATAGCGTTTGTTTTGATTCTAGCCTTTTGTCTGGCGTCTTGCGGAGAAAAACCGGGAACGGAAGATACGCCCGGAAATACAGATGAAAACGAATATACGCAATTGCTTCCTTTCAGTGAGTATAATCTGGACACGTATATTAAACCGTATTGGAAAGGTTCTATCGAATATAACGAAACGGTCCTGTTTCTCGGCGAAGACGACGAAGCGCAATTGCTCTACGACGTCGACGATATAATAGCGGTAACTTCATATGGTCTTGACACTTTATATGAAGAGGGAAAGGATTACGAAATCGTCGGAAACAAGATAAGAAGAACAAAAAATTCTTCCATACCTTATTTTACGGAAGACGAGTATTATCCCTCTCAGAGCACAATGAGGAGTCTTGAGAAAGGCAGAGAATATTTGTTATACGGCGAAGGCGAAACGTTTACGTCCCGTCAGATAGCCGTAACTTATACTCATTCCGATAAATGGACGGGGGCTGTGCCGAAGGGACAAAGCAATAAATTCCGAAAAGCAAAGGCGAAGCTTGAAGCCAAAGAAGATATCAAAATTTTGTTTTACGGCGACAGTATAACCACCGGGGCGAATTCGAGCAAGAAAACGGGCGTAAAGCCTAATGCGGAATTATATACTGAAATGATAACCTCGTATCTGAAAAACAAATACGGATATGACAAGATAAATTATAACGTAAACAATGATAAAAACAACGTCAACCCCGACATAACGCTTTCGTCAGACAGCGAAGAAAAAAGCGTTATCGAATATATAAACATGGCGGTAGGCGGTCAGGACTCTAACTGGGCTGTTTCCAATTATGAAAACAGAGTGCTTAAATTCGAACCGGATCTGGTTTTTATCGCTTTCGGAATGAACGATAAAACACGTACTGCGGCGTACTTTTACGATAAGATGTCCGTTCTGGTAAAGAATATAAGAGACGAACTGCCCGACGTCGAAATAATGCTGATTTCTACGTCGTTACCAAATAAAACGGCGGCGGCCGCGGCTTCGGGAACTCCTTTTTTCAAGGAGCACGACAAGTTTGAGGCAGAACTTAAAAAAATATCGGACGCATACGAAAACGTCGGATTGTCGAACGTAACGTCGTTGAACGTCGAGTTGCTTAAAAGGAAAAGGTTCCGGGACATGACCGGTAACAACATAAATCACCCTAACGATTATCTGGCAAGACTTTACGCACAGGTTACGATAGCTTCTTTGGGAGTATAACAAATATATGGCAAAAATTACAGAATTTACTACAGAGCACGAAATAAATCCGATAGGACTCGACAATACAAGTCCGCGGTTCAGTTGGAAATACGAACGGGAAAATAACCTTTTACAGAAGAGTTACGTCATAAAAGTATCGTCTTCGTTGGAAAAACTTCTTAATAACGAAGGCGATATGTGGGATTCGGGGGAAGTTGTTTCCGGCGACAATTTCTGCGTGGTTTACGATGGCAAAAAGCTTAACGCTTGCAGCGTTTATTACGTTAAGGTTTGGGCAAAAACGAGCGTCGGAAACGCTGAAAGCGAAATTAACACGTTTGAAACCGGTCTGTTTGAAGAGCTATGGCAACCTTCTTTCAGAATATTGCCTTATTCGGCAAACGGAGCGGCAATTGCGTTCCGTCGTAATTTTACTTTGCCGGCTAAAAAAGTGGAACGGGCGCGGGCGTACGTGTGCGCGCTGGGCAACCATGAGTTTTATATCAACGGGCATAAGATTGGCAACGATCTACTTAATCCCGTAATATCGGACTACAATAAACTTTATTATTACAATACATACGACATAACCGAATACGTTCAGGAAAAAAACGGTGCGGGAATTATTGCCGCGAACGGTTGGAACGGGTTCAGTCAGATTTGCGCCGTTTTTTACGTAAAATTTACCGACGGCGAAGAAGTGTTCGTAAAAACAGGCGAATACGAAAGAGGGTGGACAGCAAAGAAATCACCCGTGATTTTTACTTCGGTATTCGACGGGGAGACTTACGACGCCCGACTGGAAGAAAGCCTTGGCGACTGGAGCGAATATAATCCTAAATTCAATCTCAACAACGGTTGGTTTTACGCTGCGGTAAAGCTTCACGACCCGAACGTATCAATCAGACCGCAACGCATAGAAAGTATAAAGCTTCAGGAAGCCTTGATGCCGGTCAAAGTGTTTCAAAACGATGACGAGACGGTTTACGATTTTGGCGAAATACTTACGGGAAGATGTAAAATAACGGTAAACGGAGAGCGTGGCGCGAGGGTTACGATAAAACATGCCGAAGTATTAAACGAGGAGGGTGTTCCGGATTATAAAAGCATGCGTAACGCCTTGAATACCGACGTCTACATTCTTGCCGGAAAAGAAAGCGAAACATGGAATCCGACGTTCTCTTATCGTGGTTTCAGATACGCGTCCGTATCAGTCAGCGGAAAGGTCAGAATAGAAAAAATCATTGCGGAAAAAATCAGAACTGACACGCGCGTAAACGGCAGTTTCGTCTGTTCGGACGGGACGCTGAACGTGCTACATGAAACAGCTGTCAGGACGGAAGCGTGCAATCACCACGGAATTCTTACCGATTGTCCCCAGAGAGACGAACGCATGGAGTGGCTGAACGATTTGAGCACGCGCTTATATCAGACGGTAAACAATTTCGACATGACGCGCTTTTTTGAAAAAATCACAGACGATATTACCGCAACGATGAATTCAGACGGGGCTATAAAGGATACTGCGCCTTTTTATATCGGTGGCGAAATAGCCGATCCCGTCTCAATATCTTATTTACTTATCGCGAAATTTTCTTACGAACTGTATGGTAATAAAAAATTGCTTGAAAATAATTATAGCAATTATAAAAAGTGGGTGGAATATTTGACTGCCGCGTCAGAGAACGGCATATTGTCGCTCGGGCTTTACGGGGACTGGGTGCCCGCTATCCGCATCGTTACGGGTGAAGCGCGAAAGAACAAAGCTGTTCCCATTCCCGTAATATCGACGGCTTATCTTTATTGGTATTATAAGCTGATGTCGGAATTTTCGGAATTGTTGGGCAAAGAGGACGATCTGAATCGGTACAAAGAACTTGCCGCGCGCACTAAAACCGCTTTCAACGAAAGATATTATAACGACGAAACAGCGTCTTATTGCGCCGACGTTCAGTCGATGAACGCCATTGCGGTGTCGATAGGGTTGTGTGAAGAAGAAAACAGACAAAAGCTCGTAGATGCGATAGTAAACGACGTAAAAGGTCGGGACTATCATATGACCTGCGGTAACCAGTCTTACAGACATCTTTTCAAAGTTCTTGCAGAAAACGGACATAACGACGTCGTTATGAGAATTTTAAAAAACGAGGAGTATCCGTCCTTCGGTTATATGCTTAAAAACGGTGCGACCACGATCTGGGAACGCTGGGAGAAAGAGGTGTCGAAGGTTGAAGAAAACATGCACTCGTACTGTCATCCGATGTTTACCGCTTACGACGAATGGTTCTTCCGTTACGTTGCGGGCATTAAGGTTCTAGACGGCGTGGCGGGTATGAAACGAATGGAAATTGCACCTGCTTGCGTCGACGGACTAACGAAGTTCAGTTGCATATACAGAACTCCCAATGGCATTGTGTCCGTAAAATACGAAAAGGTTTCCGACGGAAAGCTGAATTATTCAGTAACGATTCCGCCAAACACAACTGCGAGGATAAAACTTCCTTTTGAGAGCAGAATCGTTGATGTGGGCTCGGGGGACTACGGTTTTACCGTAAACGGATAAGAGGCAAACGGCTTACATAATCACGGAAAACAATAAAAATCCCCATTTTTAAGCGTCTCCGGCATGTAATTAAGTATAAAAAAAGAAGGAACGGAAAATGAACATATCAGAAATAAAACTTGTTAACAAAAAAAACCGCAGGTTAAATAAACGTGACGTAACGCTTATATGTATGGCATCGGTCAGTCTCGTTTTTCTGCTTGTTTTTTCATATTTGCCGATGGCTGGAATTCTTTTCGCATTCAAAGACGGCAACAAATCTTTGAATATTATCAACGCAATGTTTGAAGCGGATTGGACTTTGGATAATTTCAAAGCGCTTTTTGCCGATAAAGATTTCTGGGCGGTATTCTGGAACACGATCAGAATCAATGTTCTGATGCTTTTGTTCAATTTTCCGATTCCCATTCTTTTTGCTTTGCTGATTAACGAGGTCAGACATAAACAATTCCGCGGAACGGTACAGGTTCTATCCAACTTTCCGCATTTTATATCCTGGGTTGTGTATGGGGGGATAGTAATTTCGTTGACGGATGCAAATACCGGGATCGTAAATCCTATTCTAGAAGTTTTAGGTTTATCTAGCAAAGAGAATCCGGTTGATCTAAACCTTGCTCAATATTTTTATCCAAAGATTATAATCGTAAGCATTATAAAAGGCGCGGGGTGGGGGTCGATAGTATACACCGCCGCGATAGCGG
This sequence comes from uncultured Bacillota bacterium, assembly GCA_949282465.1. Lineage (GTDB taxonomy): Bacteria > Bacillota > Clostridia > Christensenellales > Borkfalkiaceae > UBA1259. The sequence goes on along the minus strand of CASDPM010000108.1, from coordinate 27,628 downwards.
GGATAGACCAGTCCTTGTATGAGGCTGCGATTATCGACGGAGCGAACAGGTTCGCGCGCGCTCGCCATATTACTTTGCCACAGATATTGCCGACAGTTATGGTGTTTTTGCTTCTTAACGTATCGAGGCTTATGAATAACTCGTTCGAACAGTTTTATATATTCCAGACGACTGCAAACCAGTCGACTACGCGAGTTCTTGCGACATACATGTATTCTTTAGGTTTCACATACCGTAATTATTCCACCGCAACGGCGCTGAGCCTTTTCGAGGGTGTAATTTCGCTGATACTTTTGATGTCCACTAATACAATAGCAAAAAAACTGACGGGAGAAGGATTGTACTGATATGAAAAAAACAAATCACGTTTGCGGAGATAAATTTAACGCTTTTGACGTAATAATCTATACCGTTTTGGCACTTTTTGCGTTACTTTCCTTTTATCCGTTTTTATACACTATAGCAGGCAGTCTTAACGACGCTATGGATACTATGTACGGTCCCATATGGTTGATTCCGAGAAAATTTACCTGGGCAAGCTACAGCGTCGTTTTAAGCGACGCAAGACTTTATTTGTCCTTTTTAAATACTTTTTTTTCTACCTTTATTACTCTGGTCGTTGCGCTGATTTTGACCAGTTGTGTTGCATATGCGATAAGCAACAAGAAACTTCGCGGAAAGAAATTTTTCTGGTTTGCAAACCTGATAACCATGTTTTTCCACGGCGGTATGATTCCTTCGTATATGGTTATAGTTTTAACAGGTTTGTACGATACTTTCTGGGTTTACTTGATTCCGTCGTTTTACTCTGTATTCAATATGATAGTTCTAAGCAACTTTTTCAAGGGTATAGACGATAGTCTTTACGAAGCGGCTGTAGTGGACGGCGCCGGAGAAATAAGAATATGGCTGACGATATTCATGCCGCTTGCAAAACCCGCTCTCGCAACAGTAGGGCTCTGGATAGCGGTTTCCAAATGGAATTCTTATATGCCGACCATGCTTTATACGTCAAAGAGAAACAATATATGGCTGATGCAATATTACCTAATGAAACTGATAAGAGAAGGCGATATGTCCGGAGTGGAAAGTCAGTATTACGCCGAAGTAAGTTCGCAGACGCTTTCTTTCGCTGCGATTATTATATCTACGATTCCGATCATATTGATGTATCCTTTCGTATCGAAGTATTTTTCAAAAGGCATAATGATGGGCTCGCTGAAAGGATAAGGCGATTCGCTTGCTTGCGAAAAACCGATTATTTAAACGTTAAATAAATGTGACGTGGATCTTCTTTACGTCGCAAAAAAATATAAGGAGCATAAAATAAAATGAAAAAAAGGATTGTTATACTATTAGTCGTTGTAGTTATGATGTTCGGTAGCTTAACTGCTTGCTTTGATTCGAAAGAAAATAGCGACGCGGACTATACCAGATATTCTACCGATTACGACCCGAACGTAGATTCATGGCTTCAGATCGATCCTACGGACGAGGACGTGGAGATCAACTGGCTGATGGACTTTGCTTGGGCAAGTCAGGAATACGAAGAACTTATTTATAAGAGAACGGGAGTAAAAGTCAATTTTCAGACTGCGCTTAACAACGACCACGCGGAGCTTAATACCGCTATTGCGGGCGGAAAACTTCCCGACATAATTTCGTTGAACGATATGTCGCTCAGGGTTCAGCTTGCCGAAGAAGGATATTGTTATGCAATAAACAAGCTTGCACAAAGTTATGCGCCTAGCCTTTTAAAACGCGTATCGCAGGAACACTGGGACTACTATAAAGCTTCCGACGGCAACACTTATACGCTTGCTTCAAACTTCTACAACGACGCCGATCTCAAGGAGTTTGAGGAAATGGGCGGAAAACAGTATTCTCTTTGCGACGTAATCGTCAGACTAGACTGGCTTAACGACTATATAGAATACAAAAAAGGCATTGATCCCTCTTTCGACGAAAATACGACAATAACCAAACCTTCGGGTTTTATTGAAATGTGTAAGTGGGTTAAGCGTGAGAAAGGACTTTCCAACTCTAACCCCACCGTATTACTAACGCCATTCCTTAAAACGGCGGTAAACGACGTTATATCTTACAGTCTGACCGGGCTTATGGAATTTTTCAGCGTGCCTTACGAAGATTCTGAAGGCAATCTGGTCTATCAGTACGATACTAAAGAGTTCGTGGACGTAATATATTTTCTGAACGATTTATACACTAATAAGCTTATTTCTTCTTCTAACTTTGCTTACAGCGTAAACGATTGTAAAACCCAGATAGTGAACGGTAAGTCGTTTGCTTCGATAGGTAACAATCAGAACAACAATAAGCAGATATCCATGCGCGAGCAGAGCGGATACAACAAAGATAATAACACCGTCAACGAAGCAAACGAGTACGTAAGTATAATGCTTACCAATGAAGCCGGCGACGCTCCGCTTCTTATGGATTACGCAGGTCGCGGACTTTACAACGTTATGATTACCAAAAACTGCAAGAGAGAAGACCGCGTAATAAAGGTGCTCGACTATCTTATGAGCGAACAGGGTCAACGCGAAATGATATACGGCGAGACCGAAGGCGAATATTATACTTACAAGATTCGCCCGGGCGAAATAAATCCCAAAACCGGGAAAGTATCTACCTACGGTCTGATTGAACCGACGGAACAGCTTAAGAAAGCTGTTTCGGAAGGGAATAGAGTCCCCGTAACGACTTTGGGACTTGGCAGACTTTCCCCGCTCGTAAATTCCATGTACGCGCGTATGGTTTCCGAATACGACGATTATGCCGGAATAGTTACTCCTGCACACTGGGCAAGTTATAAGATCAAAAAAACGTATTTTGACAACACTTTCTCGAGAACGCTGTTCAGATTCCCGCTGGATACCAGCGACCGAAAAGAGCTTAATAAATATATAGACAGACAGGCGGACATAGAAGCAACGTGGATCGAAGCTTTGCCGAAGATGATAATGGCAAACAGCAATGCGAAGGCAAAGGAAATATACGACGTGGCTTTGGCAAAGAGTTATTCTGAAGGCGCCACCGAATGGCTTGCATTCAGAAACAAATGTTTCTTAAGTTATAAAGAGGCAATGGGCGTAACTTACGCATGGCCGAAGAACGATCCGTCCTACACCGCGCCCGAAGTAAAACTTTTTGGTTCAGCTGATAAATATATGACGTTGCCTCAATGGGTATACGGATCAAATTAAAAGGAGTAAAAATGCAGAAAGCAATAAAGCATATAATTTTTCCTGTGATTGTTTTTTTGTTTTGCGCTACGCCCTTGTCGTTCATCGGCAAAGGCGTAACCGAAGCTAATGCGGGAAGCTCCGTAAATCACGTTTTAGGAAAAGAAATCGTTACCATTGTGGACAGCACTACCGATCTTTCCGTTCCGCTTGATTCATCGATGAACAAAGACACGGCGGAGTACGAAACTTATAACCCGTCCGACAGAAGATGGTGCGGAGTTTCCTCCGTCATTGTTGCGGGAAATAATATTTTCGCCGCATGGCAGACGGGAGGAGATAAAGAACCTTCGGACTATAATTATATTACCGTCGCCGCAAGTACCGACGGCGGAAATACGTGGATAGATCCGTTTATGATTATCGATCCGCCCGAAAAAGTAATGATAACCGTTCCGATGTTTTACTACAATGATCAGGGGCAGTTGTTTTTGCTTTTTTTCCACAGGGCAAACGGAGTGCACGCTCTCCCGATTTATAATGCCGACGGTGATTTGTCCGAAATAACATACGATGCGCCGTTTAGCATCGGAGTGAAAAATTCCAGTTTCACGAAACCCACGGTGTTATCCGACGGCACGATAGGATACGTTTCCGGCTCGGGAGATTCGTCTACGAACGACGCAGCGTTTTACCGTTCCGACGACCATGGGATATCATATAAAAAGATTTCTACAATGACGTCGGACACCGATAAAAATGCTAAACGCTATGCAGAATCTACGCTTGTCGAACTCAACGACGGCAGGTACTGGGCGATAAGAAGACTTGAAAACGCCGTAAACGGTGGCATGGAACAGTATTTTTCTTCTGACAAAGGTCTGACGTGGACGGCAGGCGAATCAAATTTGCCAAAGCCGTTTTATTCGCCGGGAAGCAGATTCGATATGAAAAGACTTAAGTCCGGTGCATTGCTACTCGTAACGAATGCGGAGGGCATGGGCTCTACGAACAGGCGGAAAATGACAGCATACCTCAGCGAAGATGACGGAAAAACCTGGAATTATTCTCTACTTCTCGATAATTATATCACCTCTTATCCAGACATTTATCAGACTGACGACGGAACGATTTATATTCTGTTCGATAAACATCGTTACGGAGAGGGTGGAATCAGGCTTTGCATTCTTACAGAAGAAGATATAAAAGCGGGTGAATTTATTTCCGAAAATTCCAGGCAGCTGATACCTATTACAAAAATACACGAAGAGTACGCGGATATCGTATCGGTCAACGGCGCTTTCGAAAAAAAGATAAGGGTATCTAAAGGGACAACGTTCAGCGAACTGATAAAAAACATGCCGTCCGAAATAACCGTAACGGACGAGTACGGTAACGACCACGTTCTTTCGGGCAGTTATTCTGTTTCGGGATATAAAGGGGATGTTGACGGTATTTATAACGGTACGTTCAGGACCACTCTTCCTTCTACCGAAACGGTAAAACTTCAGGATTCGTTCAATCTGTTGAGTTTTAAGGTCTACGTGGGCAATGCTAACGATCCTAATGACGGCGGAAACAAAAGCGGCTGCGGAGCCGGAATAGAGGCTAATGGCCTAATTTTGACTCTGATTGTGGCAGGAGCGAGTTTTTTCATAAGAAAGTTAAATAAATTAAGTCCCCGTCGGCGGGGTTAAAAGCCGAAAAAGGAGGGAAAAAATGAAAACTGTGAACAAATTGAGATGCGTCTCATATCTCGCGGCGATAGCTCTGTTTTCGTTGATTGCGGCATGTTTTTCGTTTTTTAATCTGAACGGTGCAGATAGCGTCAGTGCGGCGAAAGATTTCGATTATTACATCATTGTAGACGAAAACACGAATGATTTTCTTGGAATCAATTCCCGCAACAATTCGAACGGAGCGGTGATAGTCAGCGGCAAAGCTCAGCCTTCAGATAAAACAACTAATTCGCCTATTATAAGTTATAATCTCGGAAGCGGAGTAAAAGTCGGTGATATCGACGGCTTGTTCTGTCAGATTGAAATCGGCTCTGGCGGGAATCAGTTTGCTTGGTTTTATGTGGAAAGCGCAGAAGGCGTCCTTTACCGCGTTAAAATTGACGGGGCTGTTGCTTATAACACGAATAATAACGCGGTTAACGTAAAAGGTACTGCAACGAGCGGATATAATTTTACTCTTCCTAAGTCCGCTTATACTATTTATATGCCTAAAGAATATATATTTTCGGCGGGCAAGATTGTTCCCGGTTCTTCCGCTACGGCGCCTGCGGCTGACTCCGTTATCGGCGACGATACGGTAATAACCGCATTCCATTACGTTATACGTTCGAATTCTTCTCAGGCAGCGCTTAACCCCGCAAGACCGATTACGGTAAGCACTATCGGCGCTGTAAAATTCGACTCTGCAGTTCCCGATAATTCTACCGTAACCCGCCTGTTTGAATCGCCGTTGCTAACGTCTGCTGCGGATCCCGCAATCGAGGCGGACGTTAATTTCGGGGATATTACCAAAGGAAATAAAGTTTTAGGAAAGTATTGTATTACTGCCGGCGGCAGCTTTATCACGACGGGTGACGAACACGGACTTTTGCAGTACTCGAGGAAAAACGTTAACCTTACGGTTAGATATTCGGATAAAAACGGAAAAGCCATTACCGAACCCGAATCAGGTAAAACGTACGCCGTAACGTCTTTGGTGTTCGATTCCGATTCCGGCGGATTCGTTTACGACGCAACCGATCTGTATTGCGATATCACGGGATACGTCAAGGTCGAATCTGAAAGCGCAGTTACCGGGACCGTGTATTGTGAGGCCGAAATAAGTCTTATATATAAACCTGTAACGAAAATAAAATCGGTTAGCGCTATACTTGATGAAAGAATAGCTATGCGGTTCAATATCGAAATCGATGACAGCGTAAAAGAAACGGCAATCGTTTCCATAAACGAAGCGACGGGGCTTAAAGCTGCCGACGCAATCGACAACGGAGACGGGACGTACGCATTCGTCTACAAGATTAACGCAGCCGAAATGACTAAAAATATAAATATCGTTGTGGATAACGGAACGTCTACGAGTGAAGAAAAGAGCTATTCCTTTAAGGAATATGCCGAAAAGCTTTTAACTCTGGAAACAAGCTCAGAAAGCCTTAAAACGCTTATAAAAGCTACACTTAATTACGGGGCATACGCGCAGACTTATTTTAACGTGGATACTGAAAATCTGGCAAATTCGGGACTCTCAGAACAGGAAAAATCCGTTGAAACCGATACGATTGAAAACGTTATAAAGAGTAAAACGGGCGAATTGCCTGACGCCGTTTCCGGCATAAGTTATTCTCTGTCCTGCAAAGATTCGATTGTGTTTAATTTCTACGTCCGTGTAAAAGACGGCAGAGATATAACCGGCATAACGTTTACCGTAGACGGGCAGGAAACCCAATTATCCGAAATAGGCAACGGCTGGTACGGAATATCCAAAGAAATCGTTTCGGCAAAACTATCGGATCAGATAACTTTTACTTTGGGCGGCGCGGAAATCAACATTAATCCATACGCTTACTTCCAGTCTTGCTTTAACGATTCCGATACGGAGCTTTCCGACCTTGTTAAAGCGATGTATCTGTATGCTGAATCCGCTCGAAATTATTTTAATCAGAGGTGATAAAATGAAAAAGAATTATATTGCTTTGGAAATTGATATCCTATGTTTTTCGGCACAGGATATCCTTATGCTCAGCGGTGACGCCAACAAGCCTCTTGGCGAGTACGAGTTGCCGACGATAGATTTTGATTAAAGGAGAAAGAAATGAAAAAAAGAATTAGAATTTGTTTGTTGTCTGCCTTGACGTGTATGCTTTTGTCCTGTTTTGTCGGAATGACGTCGGTATATGCGGACTGGGGAAAAGAAATCATTATAAACGGCGAAGAGTTCGCCGGGGTTAACCTTACGTCGTCGACGGGTGGCGGTCTGATGTTTTACGGCGACGGAAGGACGCAAAGCACCTCTCAAGACGTAATGATTACCTATGAATTAGACAATCTTGAAAAATCTTCAACCAACGGTATTCTTATCAGAATAGACCGCAGTATGGCTACGGGAGATTTAAACCCGAGAATGCTTTTGGAAACGTCCGACGGTATTTTATACAGGCTCTATAGCAATGCGAACGACAAGTTCATAAATAAAGACGGATCCGTTTTAGACACGTCGGGATGGTCGAATAATATTACTTTTTCAATGCCTAAGCAGCTTGACGGTACGCTGTTTGTGCCTTGGGGGTCGGTAACGGCTTCGGGAACGCTAATGCCCGGGTCAGCCGTAACCGCACCAACCGCAGGAGATCCCGTTCCCAACGGCACGGTCTTTACGAGGCTGCATTTCATCGTTCAGTCGAGGATAGCTTCACAACTTCAGTCTACCCGTTCCACGGTCATTGGCTCGATAGCGTCGATAAGAAGGAACGTTGACGACCTCTCGGCTTCTACGGTTACACCTCTTCTAGATTCCGAAACGCTTGTTTTCACTACGAACGAAGCGGCAACTGCGGACGTGAATTTAGGGGATATGACGAAAGGAACGAAGATCTATTCAAAATATACTTGCGACGGAACGTTTAACGTCTCGCAGGATGCGGAAACTCTTGCCGCTTTCAACTTTACCCGAAATTCGGCGGAGATCGTTCTTGAATGTTGCGACAGCGAAAACGTTTCTCTGAACGTTTCCAAAACCTTTAAAGTCGCTTATAACGCAACTAACGGGAATTACGCGTACGACTACACGGCGGAAGTTCCGGCAATAAACGGTTATATCTTTAACGCAGAAAGTTCAGACGCGCTGAGCGGAACTTGCGTTACAAACACAAAGATAAAACTTGTTTACGACGTACAGCCCGGACCGAAACTTACTGAAAAGTACGTTGATGAAGACGGAATAAAGATTGCGGACGATACGTTGGCTAAAGTAACTGCCGAATCTGACGGGTATTATTATACGTGCGAACCTAAGCGCGTATTCGGCTACAAATACAAAGCTGCGGATAGAGATCTTTCGGGCACAATAACGGAAGATGGAACGATAACTTACGTATACCAAAGCGCGGCGCTGAAAAATTACGACGTTATTTACGAAAATAATGAATTTGCCGGCGTTAACATAAAGACCGAAACCATGGGTACGGTTATGATCGTAGGAACCAATACGGGTAAGGGAACCACCGAATTAAGCATGACGACTTTCGAACTAGGCGCTGTAAGCACTGCCGAAGCAGACGGGCTGCTTATTCAGATTGACAGAAGTGTGGCGGAGGATACGCAGCAGCCGAGGTTGCTTCTTGAAACTGCAGACGGCGTTCTTTACAAGTTTAACGAAAGAAATCTCAGGTATGATTCTTTCGTGCTGGAAGACGGAACTTTGTCGTCTCTCGAAAACGAGTCGTTCCATTACAATCTTGAAAGAGAAAGCAAAGGCACGCTGTTTATTCCCTGGAACGTTTTGACGACTACAGGTACGGTAATGCCTTATGCCGAAGTAGAAGCTCCTGCCGGGAATCTAAAAGTTACCGACACTGTGGTATTTACAAAATTTCATTTCTGTCTCGATTCGAGAGCCGCATCCATGCAAGGCACTAACAGACCTACCGGTATAGGAGTCATCGCGGCGGTATCGTATAAGGGAGAAAAGGTTATAACCGAAGAATTATTAAGTCCGGTCACGCTCAATTATTCTTTGGACGAGACAAAGATTGACGCGGACGTAAATCTGGGCAATAACAAACTTGGAACGAAAGTTTATATTAAACACTCGATTACCGGTTCGTTTGTCGTCGACGGTTCTGCTTCCGATAACGAAGAGGCTTTGGCGGCAGTAGAATTAAAGAGACGCGCCGTTCAGATTACGCTAAATTTTGTAGACGAAAACGGAGCGGTCGTAAAGAGTTCAATAACCAAGCAGGCGGACTTTGTGGACGGTAGAATTGTATACAGTCTTACGCCCGAAACTGTTGTGGGATACGAATTCGTTTCTTCAGACATTCCTTTAGAAGGCGAGGCTGACGGACCAATTACCATAACTATGACTTATAAAAAGAGAGTAGTTAAAATAACGATTAAGTTTGTGGACGAAAATGGCAACGCCATTGCCGAAGACAAGATTATTGACGCTTATTACGGCGAGTATACGGAAATCGATGCCGACGAAATCAAAAATTACGAATATGTTTCCGCAAGCGAGAGCCTGCATTTTACGCCGGTAAAGAATAAGGAAATTACTCTGACTTATAAAAAGGTCGGCGGCGGTTGTGGCTCTTCTGTAGAAGCTACTTCAGTCTTATCGGTTTTGATGGCGGCTTCTCTCTTATTCGTTCTGGTAAAAAAATCGAAAAAAGAAAATTAAAATAATCTAAAAGCTGTTTATTCTGAATACGGTTTGACCGTATTCAGAATAAATTATGTCTAAAATAGGTCGAGAGTTAAAAACAATGAATAATGTTATTGAAGAAATAAAGAAGAAAAAACTGATAGCTATATTGCGCGGCGTTCGTTCAGAAAAAATTACCGAGACCGTAAGCGCGCTTTTAAAAGGCGGAATAAATATCGTAGAGATAACCTTTGATCAGAGCGGAAAAATTCCGCTCGAAGATACGGCGGCAGCGATAAAAAAGGTCGCTTCGACGTTTAGCGACGTGTTTGTAGGCGCAGGAACTGTTATGACGAAGGAAAATCTTGAGCTTGCGGAGGGTGCCGGCGCAAAATTTATATTATCGCCTGATACAAATACGGAAATTATCAGGAAAACGAAAGAAAAGGGGTTGGTGTCTATACCGGGCGCAATGACGCCTAGCGAATGTTCCTGCGCGGCTGCTGCAGGCGCGGACTTCGTCAAACTTTTTCCTGCGGGAAATCTGGGTGGAGATTATCTTAAAGCTATTTCTTCGCCGCTTAGCAATATACCTTTTCTGTGCGTCGGGGGAATAGACGAATCGAACATTCCCTATTTTATCAAAAACGGCGCGGCGGGATTCGGCATAGGAAGCAATCTTGTCAACGCCAAGCTTGTCGATTCGGGCAATTTTGAAGAGATAACGCGCAGAGCAGGCTTGTTTGTAAACGCTTTGAACGCTTAAAGGAGAAAAAATGAAAATAGTTACATTCGGTGAAATAATGCTGAGACTGATGCCTGAAAATTATTTAAGATTCGTTCAGGCGGACAAATTTGAAGCTACTTATGCAGGCGCAGAAGCCAACGTGGCGGTTTCTCTTGCAAACTTCGGTAACGAAGCGGTTTTCGTAAGTAAAGTGCCTGCCGGTGAAATAGGGCAAGCCGCGGTAAACGCGGTAAGGAAATACGGCGTCAATTCCGATTATATCGTCCGCGGCGGAAACAGATTAGGCGTATATTTTTGTGAAAAAGGAGCTTCGCAGAGACCGAGTAAGGTTATTTACGACAGAGCGGGCTCTTCTTTTGCGTGCGCAGACAAAGACGATTTTGACTGGAAAGAAATTTTTAAATACGCAAAGTGGTTTCACTTTACGGGTATAACTCCGGCGCTTTCCGACTCGGTTGCCGACATCACGCGTATAGCCGCGCAAACTGCTAAAGAAAACGGCTTGACGGTTTCTTGCGATTTAAACTACAGGAAAAAACTCTGGTCCAACGAAAAAGCGAAAGCTACGATGAGTGAAATTCTTCCTTTTGTGGATTATTGTATAGCCAACGAAGAGGACATGAAGGACGTTTTCGGAATAGAAACGGAAAATAACGACGTGACCGGTGGAAATCTTAATAAGGCGGGTTATGTCGAGGCGGCAAAAGAGCTTTCCGATATGTTCGGTTTAAAAGGCGTTGCCGTAACGCTCAGGGAGAGCAAGTCGGCAAACGATAACGATTGGTCGGCGATGCTTTATACAGGTGGAAAAGCGTATTTTTCACGTAAATATTCCATGCATATAGTAGACAGAGTAGGAGGAGGAGACAGCTTCGGCGGGGCTCTGATTCACGCTTTGTTGAAAACCGGCGAAGCGCAGTATGCAATCGATTTTGCGGTTGCGGCAAGTTGCCTTAAACATTCTATTCAGGGAGATTTTAACTTGGTTACGGAAACCGAAGTTTCAGGTCTTATGAAAGGCGATTCTACGGGGAGGGTGCAGAGATAAAATATGCAACCGCGAATATATACCGAAAATCTTAAAAAATTCGGTTCGGCAAAAAGAAAGTGGCAGGGTATTCCAAGTATCGAAAGAACGAAAAACGGCGATATTTTCGTGGTTTTTTACAGCGGAGGAAACGACGAACAGCTAGGCAATTACTGCGTTTTACTTAGAGGCAACGAATGGAAAGGGTTTGGCGAACCTGTTGCGGCAGTATATGCGGGAAGATTTTCAAGGTGTTTCGATCCGTGTTTATACATAGATGCGGAAGGGAGACTATGGCTTTTCTGGTCGACTATGCCAAAGGTAAGAACTTGGGCGGCAATATGCGAAAACCCGCTGGAAGACGTTCTTAAGTGGGGAGAGCCGTTTGTGGTCGGCGAAGGAGTTATGCTGAATAAGCCCTTGGCGTCGTCTTACGGCGTTTTATATCCGTTATCCGTCTGGAAGGACAATATTAACGAAAAAACCGTTAAAGTTTGTCGAAAGATGAAAATCAAAAAATCCGATATTCCGGACGGCGCGTATGCGGTAAAGCAGGGAAAAGACGGATTTAAGCCTGAAGGAAGAGTAAGAAGTAAAAAACCGTCTTACGACGAGCATATGTTTCTCGAAAGACGGGACGGCGTTCTCGAAGTTTATATAAGAACAACCGAAAATATTGAAAAGGCTACGTCAGACGACGGAGGAGTCCGTTGGAGCGAACCCTACGATTCGGGAATAAAGAATCCGAATTCCCGATTTTTTATCGGGAGGCTAAAATCGGGAAGAATACTTTTGGTAAACCATTATAAGTATAAGGGAAGAAATAATCTGACGGCTTTGCTTTCCGAAGATGACGGAAAAACTTTTCCTTTTGCCTTGCTGTTAGACGAAAGAAACAAAGTGTCTTATCCCGACGCCGTCGAAGGCGAAAACGGCTATATTTACATTGTTTACGATAGGGAACGTGGAAGTCGTAATCAACACGAAACAGACAGCGCGAAAGAAATTCTGCTTGCAAAAATAACCGAAGACGATATTATTGCAGGAAAACTTACCGGCAGTGAAAGCAGATTGAAAACAATAGTCAGCAAACTTAACTGAAATTTAATATTTTGTTATAAGTCCCGTTGCGTATTCTTCCGGTATTGCAACGGGCTTACCTTAAATTTCTCTTTAAAAGAGCGCGAAAAATGCGATTCATATTCGAATCCGCAGTAATAACAAATTTCGCTGACGGTCATGTTTGTTTCGGTCAAAAGTTTAGCGGCAAGATTCTGCCTTTTGGTCATTATATAATCCTTAGGCGACTTGCCGGTTTCTTTTTTAAAAAGCACTCTGTAATGGTCGACCGCATATCCGCACGAATCTGCTAAATCGGTTATCCTTAACGGCGTCATATAATATTCGTCTATATATGTTATGGTATTTTTCAGAATATAATTATTGTTTTCTTCTTTTTTGTCTTGTTCGCGTATGAGATGAAAAATGATTTCATTCGCAAGCGCATTTGCCATTTTATCGAAATTTAAAGCTTTACTCTCCAGTTCATCCCTGATTTTCTGGCATAAGGTGCTTATTTCGAACTGTAAATCGTTTTTCGCCGTTGATTTCAGTTTTATCTGTTCGTTCGGCTTGAACCAGATGATAAGGCAGTTGCTTTGTTCTGAATAAAAATGACAGTGAGACACGTTGGGTTCCATCACAAAATAAGAACGTTCCGCAAAGTCGAACACATTATTCATATATTTAATCGTTCCTTTACCGCTGAAAAAGTAAACGAATTCGTATTTGTCATGGACGTGCGGGTTTATAACAAATTTATTTTCTCTTTTTTGCGTGAAAGAATAAGTATCGAACATAACCAAACCTTTTATATAACTCTTATTATATATTTTACATTATTTTTACAAAAAAAGCATTAAAAGCGTGAAAAAAAATTGAAAAAAACAAAAAAAATAAAAAATCCCTTTTGATGTGAACCCAAAAGTTTAGACAAAAAATTAAATTAAATGTATTGGAATTGAGTTCGGTATTTTGAAATGCACCTCCTAAAAGTGTCTAACTTTTGGGGGTGCATTTCATTCGTATGTGAAACAACAAACGTAGACGGTTTAGTCAAATCATTGATAAACACACCGTAGAACGTTTTCTGAAAGACAAACGAGTATTTACTTATAATTATGGAAATAGATGGATAATCAACTATTATCAGCTTGAAATCGTTATAGAAGAATTTTTTAGAAAAACAAACTATAAAATTAGAAGATTAAAACGTAAGAAAAGCAGTAAAAAAACAGAAAGTATAAATGAAGTATAAATGTAAAACGCTAAACGTAATCAATATACAGTCAAAAATAAAAAAAAAGACCACAATATCTTGTGGTCTTTGGCGTACCCACAGGGTGATTCCCCTAATAGGGGAAATGTTGCTTTTGCAACAAAAGGGTTGCGGTCCACCGCTATGTGATCGAACCCCGATGGGGTCAAAGAAAACTTTTTTGGCGGTCCCACAGGGAATCGAACCCCGAACTAGCCCTTAGGAGGGGCTTGTTATATCCGTTTAACTATGGAACCAAAATGTAGTTGGTTAGGTTAAAGTTAAACGGAGATAACAAGTGTTTAGCCGAGCAATCAAAGATTGCGACCGCCGTCGGCTTGTCCGACATATCCGTTTAACTATGGAACCAAAATGTAGTTGGTTAGGTTAAAGTTAAACGGAGATAACAAGTGTTTAGCCGAGCAATCAATGATTGCGAACGCCGTCGGCTTGTCCGACATATCCGTTTAACTATGGAACCAAAATGTAGTTGGTTGAGAATTTATATGTAGTTGGTTGAGAATTTATAAATAATTACAAATTATTTCGTAAAGATATTTTACTACAAAAGTAAAACGGTGTCAATTATAGAAGGGGCAAAAAATAAATTAGTGTATAAAATAATCGTCAAGGGGAAAAATCATATTAAAGTATCTTGTAACCCATAAATGCAAAAATACATAAAATGGTAATGGGGAATATCGGATACGTCGGAGACATTATGATTAAAAGAGGAGAATTATATTATGCTGATTTAAGCCCTGTGATAGGTAGTGAACAGGGTGGAATACGCCCTATACTGATCGTTCAGAACGATACGGGTAATAAATACAGTCCGACGATAATAGCGGCGGCAATTACAAGCCGACTTAACAAGGCGAAATTACCGACCCATATAGAGATAGGTGCAAATGAAGTTGGGCTTGTGAAAGATTCGGTAATACTTTTAGAGCAAATTAGAACGCTTGACAAAAGAAGACTTAAAGAACGTATCGGCGAGTTATCGCCCGTAACGATGCGAAAAGTTAATACTGCGCTTTTAATCAGTTTGGGTTTTGGAGATCTTATGAACGGCGCAAAGAGTATGTAAAAGTGTTACTAAGTTTTTTAAATGGCAAAAAACAATGTGTTAAACTCGGCTTATAACAAGTCGAGATTTTTTTATATAAAATAATTGATAAAGCGATATATTTTTGCTATAATAATTGTGCCAAACAAATTTTATAAGCAAATGCGGGGATATTTTCTTTTATAAAGGATTATTCTTTCTTTTGTTATACACAATAACTATATGAATTTGGTAAAATCGCAAATTCCATCAGGTTATTGTGTTAGGGTATCCTTTCGTATGCTTGAAATTTGTTTGGCGACAATCGGAGTTTGCGTTTTTCGGTGCGTCGACTTCGGTTGGCGCATTTTTTATACAAAAGGAGACTTGTTAAGATGGAAGACAATAATAATTTAGTTCGTTTTTTACTTACTTTTTTCTTGGGGTGGATTGGGAGTGTTATAATTAATCATACAAGTTTAAAACCAAATGGGTTTAGGTCTAGGAGTCTTGCTTATTTCTTCCTTTCAATGATAACGTTTGGAATTTATAGCCTTGTAGCATCAATATGTAATTTAACTTTCGATTCTTCAAAAGACCAGAATATCGGTTATATAAAAGAATAATTGATTGCCTATGTAGTATTGTAGACCGAAATATCAATATTGCATAGGCAAAAATAGTTTAAATAAATATTTAATTATTAAGCGAAAAATAATATGTTTGCAATCTAGATTGCAAGTTAAAAAAGTAAAAAGGCTAACGAATTTTCGTTAGCCTTTTGTATTATTAGAATTTTATAATGTTTACCGCTATAAACGGTGCCTTTTCGTTTTTTATATAAACAATATATATTACTTAATAACTCTTACTCTAATAATGCCTTCAACTTGGCTAATGTGGCTGATTGCTTGATCGGAAACTTCCTTAGAAACGTCAAGCATAGTGATAGCGTATTCGCCCTTGCTTTGGTTTGACATGTTTTCGATATTGATACCTTCGTTGCCAACAACACCAGTAATTTGTGCCAAAATGTTGCTAATATTTTTGTGGAGAATAACCAAACGGTAAGCAGTTTTTCTAGGCATAGAGCAGTTGGGGTAGTTTACACTATTTACAACGTTACCGTTTTCAATATAATCTATAAGTTGTTTTGCCGCCATAACAGCGCAGTTGTCTTCGGCTTCTGGGGTAGATGCGCCAAGGTGTGGAATACATATAACGTTCTTAACGCCGATAAGTTCGTCGGCAGGGAAGTCGCAAACGTATCTGCCAACCTTGCCCGTTTCGCAGGCTTTAATAATATCTTCATTATCAACGATTTCGCCACGAGCACAGTTAATAATAACAACGCCGTCTTTCATTTTTCTTATAAGACCGCTATTGATAAGCCCTTTATTTTGTGATGCGATATACGGAATATGAATAGTGATATAATCACAAGTTTTAATTAAGTCTTCAAGTTCTTTTACAACCTTAACGCTAGACGAAAGTTTAAGTGCGTTACCAACCGAAAGGAAGGGGTCGTAACCATAAACTTGCATACCGAGATCGATAGCAACGTTAGCAACTTTTGCACCGATAGCACCGAGCCCGATAACGCCTAATTTTTTACCCATAATTTCAGCGCCGACAAAGTCCGATTTGCCTTTTTCAACCAACTTACCAACTTCTTCGCCTTTACCTTTAAGGGTTTTAACCCAGTCGATAGAATCAACTACGCGACGTGACCCAAGAAGAAGACCTGTAATTACTAATTCCTTAACGGCGTTAGCGTTAGCGCCGGGGGTGTTAAAGACAACTACGCCTTGTTTAGCGTATTCGTCAACGGGAATATTGTTCGTGCCTGCGCCCGCTCTTGCAATAGCAACGGTGTTTTTGTCCAAAACGTAATCGTGCATTTTGAAACTGCGGAGCATAATACCGATAGGAGCGGTAACTTCTTTTGCAACGTTATAGGTAGAATCAAAAACGTCGTTAATAACGGGACTAATAGCGTTAAGTGTTAAAATATCTTTCATTATTTGTTCTCCATTTCAAACTTCTTCATAAAATCAATAAGCGCTTTAACGCCTTCGATAGGCATAGCGTTGTATATAGATGCTCTCATACCGCCCGTAACTCTGTGTCCTTTAAGCGAAACAAGACCTGCTTTGGTTGCTTCTGCAACGAATTTAGCGTCGAGTTCTTCGCTAGGTGAAACGAACGGAACGTTCATGATAGAACGATCTTTCTTGTTAACTTTGTTGGTATAGAAAGAGGAATTATCAATAAAATCGTAAAGCATTTTAGCCTTTTCTTCGTTAATCTTTTGAATAACGGGAACACCGCCCAACGATTTAAGCCATCTGAAAACTAAAAGAGACATATAGATGGGGAAACACGGGGGCGTGTTGTAAAGACTGTCATTCTTATCGTGTATAGCGTAGTTAAGCATAACGGGGCAAACGGGCGAAGCCTTGCCTAGTAAATCTTTTCTAACGATAACGATAGTAAGCCCTGCGGGTGCAATATTTTTTTGTGCGCCTGCGTAAATTAAACCGAATTTTTTAACGTCAACAACTTCGCTTAAAATACAAGAACTCATATCGGTAACGAGCGTAGCGTCGGTTTTAGGAAGTTCGGTGTAACGCGTTCCAAAAATGGTGTTGTTGTAAGTGGTGTGAACGTAGTCGATACCATCCCTAAACTTAACGTCTTTCATATCGGGGATGTAGGTATACTTTGCTTCTTTTGAAGAAGCGGCAATAGCCATATCACCGTATTTAAGGCCTTCTTCATACGCTTTGGATGCAAAGTTACCCGTAAGAATATAGTCGGCCTTACCGTTTACCAAAAGGTTAAGCGGAACAGCGGCAAACTGTTGGGTAGCGCCACCTTGAACGAAGAGTACCGAATAATCGTCGGGAATACCCATAAGTTCGCGAAGAAGAGCGTTCGCTTCGTCATTGACAGCCATGAAGGGTTTACTTCTGTGGCTCATTTCAATAACGCTCATACCCGTACCGTTAAAATCGAGAAGTTCCTTTTGAGCCTGTTCGAGAACGGGAAGGGGAAGTGTGGAAGGACCTGCTGCAAAGTTATAAACTCGCATAATATATCTCCTTATAGTAAAGTGTATTTCTTAAGTTAAAACCGAAAGTTAAACTATCTTTAACAAAACGATTGATAATAGTATACTATTATACGACTTTTTTTTCAAGCGTTTTTTGGTCAGGTTTGTCAAAATCTTTTACTTACTTTTAAATACGTTTTACTTTTTATGGTAAAATGTGTATAATAAAGGGGTAAAAAAACTTACAAACGGTCATTCCGTTTATATAAAGGAGAAAATTTGAATACTAAAAAGAATAATAAGGGTGGAAAGCCCACTACGGCAAAGCCAGTGGCAAAAGCAAAAAATCCACCTAAACAAAAAAAGGTAAAAGTTTCTATCAAAAAACAACAAGTTGTGCAAATTAAATCCGATAAGAAAAAGGAAAAGAAGGTTTTAAAAGTAAGGTTTTTAGGTGGCGTTGGCGAAATAGGTAAAAACATGACCGCGATTGAATTTGGTAAAGATATAATCGTAATTGACGCGGGAATAACTTTTCCAAGCGATAATATGCCGGGTGTAGACGTAGTTCTTCCAGATGCAACTTATCTTGAACAAAACAAAGCACACATTAAAGGTTTTGTGATAACGCACGGGCATGAAGACCACATAGGTAGTCTTCCGTATATTCTAAAAGAAATTAACGCCCCTGTTTTCGGCACGAAACTCACGCTCACGCTTATCGAAAATAAACTCAAAGAACATAAACTTAACGACGTAAGCCTTAACTGTATAAGAGCGGGTAGCGTAATAAAACTCGGGTGTTTCTCGATAGAGTTTATTAACGTAAACCATTCCATAGCAGGTGCAATCGCATTGTCTATAACAACGCCCGTCGGGGTAGTGTTTCATTCTGGCGATTTTAAGATAGACTTTACCCCCGTAAACGGCGAAACAATGGACCTTAACCGCATTTCCGAAATAGGTAAAAAGGGTGTACTTCTTCTTATGGCGGATTCTACGAATATAGAGATCAGCGGAACGACCATGAGTGAATCGGTAGTTAAAGAAACTTTGGAACACGTTTTCGGCGATAATATAAATAGGCGTCTTATAATCGCAACTTTTGCGTCTAACGTTCATAGATTACAACAAATTCTCGATTTGGCGGTCAAGTATAAAAGGAAGGTCGCTTTCTCGGGTAGAAGTATGATAAATATTGCCGACGCAGCGTCAAAGATAGGCGAATTATATATTCCCGAAGGCTTAATAATCGACGTAGAACGCACTAAAAGTTATAAGGACGAACAAATAGTAATAGTATCAACGGGTACGCAGGGCGAACCTATGAGTGCACTTACGAGAATGGCTAGTGGTGAATTTAATAAAGTGGTAATCGGCAAAAACGATACGGTAGTAATAAGTGCATCGGTAATTCCTGGTAACGAAAAAATGATTTACGGGGTAATAAACAACCTGTATAGATTAGGTGCGGAAGTTATTTACGAATCGCTAGAACCGATACACGTATCGGGACATGCTTGCCGTGATGAACTTAAAGTTTTGCACTCGCTCGTCAAACCCAAATTCTTCATACCCGTACACGGCGAATACCGTCATTTAAAAAAGCACGCTCGCTTGGCGGAAAGCCTTGGTATGAAAGAACATAACATCTTGATTGCCGAAATAGGCGATACGGTTGAACTTTCGTCGGATACCATAAAGTTTGGTGAAAAGTTTTCGGCAGGCGCAAGGTTTGTTGACGGCGTTGGTATAGACGATACCGACAGTTCGGTACTGCGCGATAGAATACGCCTTTCGGAAGACGGGCTTGTAACAGTTGCAGTCGGTATTGACGAACTTTCGTTGGAATTTAGGACGGTGGAAATAGTTTGTCGTGGCTTGGTTATGAGCGAAGTGTTGTTAAAAGAAGCCAAAGAGAACGTTATGCAGGCGCTTAAAAAGGTAGATATTCGTACCCTACGCGACGAAGAAGAGTTAAAGGGCATAATCCGTAGAAGCATTAAGAATTACTTGTTCAAAGCGACCAAGAAAAATCCTTTGATACTTCCCGTGGTGTTGGTGATATAACGTGATAGATAAAATTAAAGAGTTAAGGGCGCAGGCAAAAGCCGAAGGTGATCCCGTTCTTCGTGATAAATCATTTGACCTTTTGCTAAAAACGGTAAAAAAGTATAAACCTAAAACGGTTTTGGAAATAGGCGTAAATCGTGGGCTTTCGGGGCTTGCAATCCTTTGCACCTTGCCCGATGCAAAGTTGACGGGTATAGAGATAGATGATCTTGCGATAAAGCGCGCTACTGCAAACTACAAGGCTTTTGGGGTGGAAAATAGAGCGAAAATCTTTTGTGGGGACGCTTCTGAAATTATACCCGTGCTTACTGGTAATTACGACTTTATTTTTTTGGATGGACCGAAAGGGCATTACTATGAATATTTACCACATTTACTTGCCGTGCTAAATAATGGCGGAGTGCTTTTTGCCGATAACGTGCTTTTTAGGGGTTACGTTAATGTAAACGTTAAAACACCGCATAGATATGCAACGACCAAGCACAGTATGGAAAACTTTTTGAACGCTATCCAAAATGACGAAAACCTAAAAACCACATTATACGATATAGAAGACGGTATAAGTATAACGGAAAAACTGATATGATGAAGATTGAATTATTGTCGCCTGCGGGCGATATGCAAAAACTTAAAACGGCTTTCCACTTCGGCGCAGACGCCGTTTACGTTGGTGGAAAGAATATGAGCCTACGCGCGCTTGCGGGCAATTTTACCGACGACGAATTAAAGACTGCAACCGAATACGCTCACTCACTCGGTAAAAAGATTTACGTGACGGTAAATATATTCGGCAGGAATTCCGATATAGAGTTTGCCGAAAATTATTTTAAGTTTTTGGAAGAAATAAATATTGACGGGGCAATCGTTTCTGACACGGGGCTTATAAGCCTTGCAAGAGAAGTTGCGCCAAACCTTGCGATAAACGTTTCTACGCAGGCTAACACTTTAAATTATAAGACGGTGGAATTTTGGAAAAAGCAGGGCGTAAAGCGAGTAATTTTAGCAAGGGAACTTTCCTTAAAAGAGATAGCCGAAATACACGAACGCGTTCCCGATATGGAAATAGAAACGTTTATACACGGTGCAATGTGTATAGCGTATAGTGGGCGTTGTTTGCTTTCCGATTATCGTACAGGAAGATCTAGTAACCGTGGCGAGTGTGTTCAGGCTTGCCGATGGAATTACGAAATAAGGGAAAAGGATTCCGAGTGCGGTTATCTTACAATGGAAGAAGATGAACGTGGAACTTACATAATGAATAGTAAGGACCTAAATCTTTTAGATTATATATCGGAACTTGCCAAGGCAGGCGTTTGTTCGTTCAAGATAGAAGGAAGAATGAAATCGGAATACTATTTAGCGACGGTAATAAATGCGTATAGGCGCGCGCTCGACGCCTTTTATACGATAGGTGAAGAGTATAAAAATAATCCGCTTTATCAACAAGAACTTAAAAAGACTGCACACCGTGAATTCACTACCGCCTATTTGACGGGTGAAAATAACCGTACCGTCAACTACGACGATAGTCAAAGCAAAGGTAGTCATAAGTTTATTGCAACGGTTTTGGAAGATAATAACGGTATCGATTACGCTTTAATCGAAATGCGCAACCGTTTTAAGGTTGGCGACGTGCTAGAAGTTTTAGCGCCAACCGATAGTTTTAATAAACAAATAACCGTCGATAAGATTGAAGACGAAAAGGGTAATATAATAGAAGATGCAAAAATCGTTCAACAAAAAATAAGGCTTTATACAGATATACAACTATGCGTGGGCGATATATTGCGAGTAAAAATATAAAAGGTCGGCAAAAGCCGACTTTTTTTATTCAAACATTTTAATTATAGTTGTAACAACCATTTCTCGCATAACGTCGTAATCAATATATTCGTGTTTATCAAAGACGTATTCGTGGGAAAACGATTGAATTATATCCATAGCAAAATGGATTTTTTCCATAGGGTTTTCTATGCTTACGCCAAGTTTTTTAAGTTGCTCGGCAAGTTTTACGGTAATGCTATCTTCTAGGGCGATAAATTCCGAATTAACCGCCTCGTCGGTACTTGCCATAGAATGTAACGCCTCATGCATTTTTTTATTTTGTTTGTGCGTTTTTATAACGGCATTGATAATTTTCGGCACTAAATCGTTAAATTTGATAGGCGCGGAAAGTTTATCAAACATTTTAATTAAGGGGTCGAACGCCTTTTCGATATAAACTTCCAAAACACAAATCAAAATATCACGTTTATCTTGGAAATACCCGTAAACTATTCCCGTAGAAACGCCTGCACGCTTGGCAATTTCCGCAGTATTAGTTCCGTAATAACCAACTTCGGAAAAAAGTTCATAACCTGCTTGAATTATTTTATTTTTCTTTTCAATCGAGCGTTTTTGGCTCGGTTCTCTAACTACGTTTTTCATATATTATATATTGTATATTAAACTTAATAAAAAGTCAAGGGAAAAATTTTTTTGAAAAATCTGAAAAAAGTTTCACATTTTAGTTGACAATGCCGAATATAAATGATAATATATGGACGTTAAAACATGAAACAAGTTTCACATTTAGAAACAAAGGAGAGAAAATGCCGATAGCACTTGCGCCCATAGGGCAGGATTTAAGGGTATTGAAAATCACGGCGGATGAAGAGACCAAAAGACACTTGGAAGATATAGGCATAACCGTAAATTCCACAATACAAGTAATTTCCAAGAGTGGAAAGACAAGCATTTGTTTGGTCAAAAATTCAAGGCTTGCGCTAGACGGCACGCTTTCGATGAAGATTTTAGTTGCGTAAATAATAAAAGGAGAAAAATAAATGAAAAAGTTAAGCGAATTTTCGATAGGCGAACTTGGCGTTATAGTTAAAGTTGAAGCCGATCCAAAAATTAAGAGAAGACTTTTCGATATGGGCGTTACCCCAGGTGCGGAAGTATTCCTTCGTAAAAAAGCACCGCTCGGCGATCCACTCGAAGTTACTATTAGGGGATACGAACTTACACTTCGTAAAACCGAAGCGAAATGCGTCACGTTGGAGGTTAAAGCGTAATGAAGAGATTTGCGTTAGCAGGTAACCCAAACTGTGGTAAAACGACGCTTTTTAACAATCTAACCGGTTCTACGGCTCACGTTGGTAACTGGCCGGGCGTTACGGTAGATAAAAGGGAAGGAATGTATAAAAAATGTAGTGAACCTATTTCTATCATTGACCTTCCTGGTATATATTCACTATCACCTTATACGCCAGAGGAAATTATTTCAAGGAACTATATTTTAGATGAAAAACCCGATTGCGTTATAAATATCGTCGACGCAACGAATTTAGAGCGAAATTTGTATCTTACCACTCAAATCATGGAAATGGACGTTCCTATGGTAATTGCCCTTAACATGATGGATATGGTCGATAAACAAGGCGATAAGATAGACGAAAAAGAATTAGAAAATAGGCTCGGCATACCAGTGGTTAAAATCTCGGCGTTAAAGGGAACGGGGCTAAAAGAACTAATGGATAGGGCTTTGGAAACAAGTCTAAAAGCCAGAAAGGGTAAGACGGTATTAGAAGGCTGTGAACTCTATCATCTTATTAACGACGTAAGAATTGCTTTGGAAGGGCAAAGCATTGAAAATCCCTTGTTCCATGCAATAAAACTTGTTGAAAACGACGAACTTGAAGTTAAAATGCACGCAACGACGATTAAGATGGTTGACGAATTTAAGTCGACGTTTAAGAACGATTTGTTTGGTACTGATTTTGAGGCGTTGGTTGCTGATGCACGCTATAAATACATATCGAAAAACTATTCACCCCTTATGACCAAGAAGGAAAAGGGTGTTAAGCTTTCAAAGTCTGACAAGGCTGATAAAGTGCTTACAAACAAATGGGCGGGTATTCCCATATTCTTGGTAATACTCTTTGCAATTTTTCACTTAACGTTTGGCGAAGACTTCTTGTATTTGAGTAAAATTTTCGCACTTCCGTCACTCGAAGACTTAGGACTTTTGGTTGAAGTGGAAGGGGAAATGGTGGCATCAAACTTCGGCGTATCGCTACTTGCTTGTATATATGACGGCGCGATATTTACACCAGGCGTAATACTGTTTAACTTGATGGATTTAATTACTTCTACTTTGTTCGGTTATATAACGCTTGGCTTAGAAGCACTCGGCGCATCCGAATGGGTGTTAGGGCTTGTTGGTGACGGTATTTTGGGCGGTCTTGGTGGAGTACTTTCTTTCGTTCCGCAAATTATCGTGCTATTATTGTTCCTTTCCATCTTGGAAGATACAGGTTATATGGCTCGTGTTGCGTTTATTCTTGATAGAATTTTCCGTCGTTTCGGTGTTTCGGGTAGAGCGTTTATTCCTATGATAATGGGCTTTGGTTGTTCAATCCCCGCTATGGTAAATACTAGAACGCTTACTGATGAAAGGGAACGTACTTTGACTTTGAGAACTATTCCGTTCTTCTCTTGCGGTGCAAAACTTCCTATACTCGTTGCAGTTGCAGGCGCAGTTGCTCATATGGTAGGAATGGGGGATGGCAGTATCATAAGTTTCCTTATGTACGTTGTCGGCATGGTAGTTGCAATCGTTTCGATAATACTTATGCGTTCTACCACTCAACGTGGTGAAGTTTCACCCTTTATAATGGAACTTCCCGCATACCACGTACCTTCGTTCAAGGGGTTGATGATCCACCTTTGGGACAAAACCAAACATTACGTTAAAAAGGTATTCACCATTATTTTAGCGTCAACGATCGTCGTATGGTTCTTATCGAACTTTACTTGGAATTGGAACATGACGGGAGATATCAATAACTCTATTCTCGCATCAATCGGTCAGTTCTTGCAACCATTCTTTACACCACTCGGTTTTGGTAGTCAACTTAACAGTTTCGGTTGGGTATTCGTTGTTGCAGCCGTTACGGGACTTATTGCAAAAGAAGAAGTTATTGCAACGTTTGGTACACTCGGCGCTTTATTCGTAGCCCTTGGAACAGGTGTTCCCGAACTCGCAGCAGAAGGCGCAAACGACGTATATCTTATGGTTCTCGGCACGGGCATCACGTGGCCGGCACTCATATCGTTTATAGTATTTAATATGACAACTATTCCTTGCTTTGCGGCAGTTGCAGCAGCAAAAGGTGAAACGACTAAGGGTAAATTTAAGTGGACGTTGCTCTTTTGGATCGTTACTTCATACGTAGTAAGCACTATCGTTTACGTTGTGCTTTCTTGGTGGTGGACGTTATTTATTTTCTTGGCTGTGGCAGTTGGGGTTGTGTTTGCGATTCGTGCTTATAACAAAAAACATCCTGTTAAAGGAGTTAACTAATGGGCGTTGTAGACGTTATAATAATAGTTGTATGTGTGGCAATTGTTGTCGGTACGATTGTGTTAGGTATCGTTAACAAGAAGAAAGGTAAATCTTCGTGTGGGTGCGACTGCACGTCTTGTAAAAGTTGTTCTTCTTGCAAAACAAAAAAAGATAAATAAAACAATAGCTTAATTCATAATAACAAGAGTTGCCCCTGCGCTAACTTATAGCGTGGGGGTAACTTTTTCTTGAAAAAATCGTCACGTTGTGGTAAAATAAAAAAAAGGAGATTGATATGAAAGAAAAATTTACGGTCGGTGGTATGACGTGTTCAAATTGCTCTATGGGTATTGAACGAAACTTGTCTAAAATAGAAGGCGTAAACTCTGTTTCGGTTGCGCTTTTAGAAGGTGTAATGTACGTTGATTTCGACCAAACGAAAATTTCTACGCAAACTATAATCGCGATAGTGGAAAAACTCGGCTATAAGGCGTGTGTTTACGGCTTGGAAACAAATAAAATAAAAAGCCAAACACAAATCCTTAAAGAGCGTTTTATAGTTTCGCTGATATTTTTATTGCCACTATTATACTTTTCAATGGGTGGCATGCTTTCACTTCCCGTATTATCGTATCACGTAAACGTTTGTATTCAAGCGGTGCTTGCCACCGTTATTTTGGTTATAAACAATAAGTTTTTTGTTAACGGCGTAAAAGCGGTTATTCACCGTTCGCCTAATATGGACACGCTAGTTTCACTCGGTTCGGCGTCGGCATATCTTTATAGTATCGTCATGACCGTTATAGTATTCGTAAGCGAATATCGTCCGCCTCACGTTTTTTACGAGGCAAGCGCAATGGTGTTGTGCCTTGTAACGCTTGGTAAGTGGATTGAAGAACTTTCAAAGCGCAAGACGGGTGACGCCATTGATAAACTTACGGGCATGATGCCTAAAACTTCGGTAATTATAAAAGACGGCAAGGAAACTACGATTTTAACCGCTGAACTTAACCAAGGCGACGTGCTAGTCTTAAAAGCAGGCGATTACGTTGCGGTAGACGGTGTTATAGTAAGTGGTCACGCTAGCATAGATAAATCGGCGATAACGGGCGAAAGTCTTCCCGTAGAACTTTCAGAAGGTGCAAACGTAACTTCTGGCAGTATTTTAAGAAACGGGTATATTTTAGTCAAGGCGACGTCAGTTGGTAGTGATACGCTCTTTTCCAAGATAGTAGAAATAGTTAAGACGGCGGGCGCAAGTAAAGCCCCTGCGCAAAAATTTGCAGATAAAGTTGCAGGGGTGTTCGTTCCTATCGTTACCGCTATTGCCGTGATAACTTTCGTCGTATGGATGATTATTACAAAGGACTTATATAAATCGCTTAACTTCGGTATAAGCGTTCTAGTAATATCGTGCCCGTGCGCGCTAGGGCTAGCAACACCCGTCGCAGTAATGGTGGCAACGGGCAAGGCGGCGTCTATGGGCGTGCTGTTTAAAGATGCTTCGGCGTTGCAAAATGCAAGTAGGATTCATTGCGTATTGTTAGATAAAACGGCAACAATAACCGAAGGTAAACCCACCGTTACCGATTACGTAAACTATACCGACGAGCCAAACGATACGATATTTCCTATTGTTTCGGCGTTAGAGAGTAAATCTTCGCATCCGCTTGCCGATTGTGTAAAAGATTACTGTGGCGCAAGTGATAAAGTCGTTACCGAATACGAATACGTTACGGGAAAGGGTATAATAGGAACGATTGACGGGGTAAAATATTATTTAGGAAATAAATCACTTATTCCCGACAATATAAAAATTTTTGAACTTACTTCTGATTTTGATGGAAAAACTGCTATTTATCTTGCAGACGAAATTCAACTTGTGTCGGTATTCGGCGTTTCCGATTGCTTGAAGAAAGATAGCAAACAAGCGATAGAAGACTTACTGTCGCGCGGTATTCGTTCGGTAATGATTACGGGCGATAACGAAAGCGTGGCAAAGCGAATTGCATTAGAAGTTGGCGTGTGTGAATATCAAGCCGAAGTTCTTCCGCAAGACAAAGCGCAAGCGGTTGAAAATTACAAAAAGGAATATGGTTTTGTCGCAATGGTTGGCGACGGCATAAACGACAGTCCTGCGTTAAAGAGTGCCGATATAGGTATCGCTATGGGAACGGGAACTGATATAGCCATAGATAGTGCCGACGTCGTGTTAGTTGGTGGAAATCTAAAAGCCCTTCCACAAACGGTAGATTTAAGTAAAAAAGCAGTTGGAATAATAAAAGGCAATTTGTTTTGGGCGTTCTTTTATAACGTGATTGCTATACCCATCGCAGCGGGCGTGTTTGCTTTTGTCGGTGTTACTTTAACTCCTGCAATATCGTCGGCGTGTATGTGTTTTAGTTCGCTTTTCGTCGTTGGTAACGCTTTAAGAATAAGAAAAGATA
>CASDPM010000107.1 GCA_949282465.1 uncultured Bacillota bacterium | reverse complement strand
CGGTTGTTGTTCGTAGTTTAGGGGATTTAAGTTATTATGAAAAATTTGGAAAAATATTATTTGCAAGACGATACAAGTCAGGATTCCACGCTTTCGGAAGCAGAATGTCCGTGGCTTTGTCTATGTTGTTTTAACCCCTGTTGTCCCGGTTGTGACGAAGGTTGTTACTGTTGTGACGACTGTTTAAGTTGTTGTGGTTGCTACGACGGGTGTTGCGGTTAATTTTGCGGCATGAAAAATTTAGACAAATACTTTTGCAAGACGATATAAACCAAACTCCATCTACGTCGGAAGCAGAATGTCCGCTATCTTGTTTATGTATTTGCTCTAATTGTTGTTGCGACGACTATTCTTGTTATTCTTGTAGTGAAGACTGTTGTAGTTGCTGTGGGTGCAATACAAATTGTTCTTGCCCTTGCGTTTACAACTGTTTCTGTTGCGATTATTGTTAGGAAACGTTAAGTAAAAAGTTTTATACTCAGGATAAGATTTAGGAAAAGGAAAAAGTTTATGAGTAATTTAGAAAAGTACAATCTTCAAACGGCGGAAGAATCTGTTTCCGAAGTTTCAGATACAGAATGTCCGTTCTGTTGTCCGTGTTGCGCTTGGCTTTGTGTTTTAGACACTTGTTGTTGTCCGTGTTTAAGTGGCTGTGCAGAGGGATATAGCGACTACGACTAATATTTTTCTTTTATCTAACTAAGATGATACTGCTCGGCTATACCGTTTGCATCTTTTATATTGCAATTTTAATAATACTTACAAAATTAGCCTTTAAGTTAACCAAAATTACAGAAGTTGGCCGTAAATTGTTACATATAGGTACTTTCGGCATACTTTTTATTGCAAGGGCTTTTTTTGTAAGTTTTTTTCATTTGGCAATAATTTGTGCGCTCTCAGCCGTGTTTACTTTTGTTACCACTAAATTTCATCTTATTAAAAGTATCGAACGAAAAAAACACTCTATCGGGGAATTCTATTATAGTCTTTCCTTGCTTGCTTGCGCTATTTGTATTTGTTTTTTCCCAAATCTTTACGACTGCCTTGTGGTGGCGTTCGCATCCCTTTCGATAGGCGACGGCTTGGCGTCCATTTTTGGGGCAATCCCCCCGAAGATTAAACTTTATCAAGACAAAACCGTTTTGGGAACGCTCGCTTGCATCGTGTTTACTTTTTTAGCACTACTTATTCTAAAACTTACGGGTTTTATCGCACTTGACTATTTGGTTATAATAAGCCTTTCAATATCGGCAGGTATTTTTGAACTTATTGGAAACGGGTTAGACAATATAAGCGTTCCGCTTTCGGCGTTTATATTATGCACGCTATCAATTTATTTCGGCGAACCTTTATCTATCGCTATGCTTATAGCCGAAGGGGTGTTTATTATAGCGTTTTTATCTAAATTTATCACCTATTACGGAAGTCTTTTAGCGGGGCTTATAGGTTTTTGTTTTTACTATTTCGGTGGGCTTTTCGCCTTTATATATCTCTTGGGTTGTTACGCCGTTATGCTTTTAACTCTTTACATAAGAAAAATAGTAAGAACGCGTAGAAACGAAGTTAAAAGAAAATCTCGTGTCAAAAACTTTTTGCAAATTTTTGTAAACGGGTTTACTGCTACCATCATCATAATTCTTTACGGAATTTTTAATCGTTCGGTTTTATTTATAATGGCGCTAGTTACGGTAAGTAGTTCGTTCGTCGATTCACTTTCGTCGGATATAGGCACTTTATCCAAAGGACAAGCATACGATATAATAACAAGAAAACCGGTGGAAAGTGGTATTTCGGGCGGGGTTTCCTTACTTGGAACGCTATCATCTTTATTTGGAACGATAATGTTTGCGACGGCTATAACGTTTATAACGCAAAGTCCGATATACTTTATAGCAATACTGACCGCTATAATTTTTACAGGAACGATTACCGACAGTATTCTCGGCTCAACCCTACAAGCACGTTACCATTGCCCCGTTTGTGGTGCCGTTACCGAAAAGCGTGTTTGTTGTGAAAACCCAACCGTTAAAGAAAAGGGCGTTACTTTCATGAACAATAATACGGTAAACTTTTTGTCGCCGTTAGTTCCTTGTGCCCTTTGCTTTTTATTATTCTTGATATGATAAGCATTATTTCGTTTTTAATATTAACGTCAAGCCTTGCTTGTTTTATAACTTCCTTAATCGTTCCTAGCGTGGTCTTAACCTGCGTTGGCGGAATTTTTCTTTTATACGTCGCCGTACTAATTCACGAAACGGGGCACGTTGTAGGATGTTTGATTAGGGGTAACCAAATTATTTCGGTAAATATCTTTCCGTTAAAAATAGAAAACGGAAAACTTTATTTTTTGAAAAAACTTAAATGCTCCGTCGTATTTAAGACGGGCAACGACGATAGACTTATATATTTTTTGGGAATACTTTTCAGTTTTATAGAGTTTTGCGCCGTCTTGCCATTTTTGATTATTTACACGACTGCTTTGACGATAGTTCTTGCAGTAGTAACTTTCGGCTCTTTTTTAGGGGCTATGGCTTTAAGCAAAAAAAGCGACCTTTACAAGGTGCTAAACAATAATAAAATCGGAGAATAAAATGTTCGGTTACGTCGGATTAGACAAGGACGCACCCGCAGTCCTTAAAAACAATTTCAGAAAACATTATTGTTTTTTATGTCGTTCACTCGGTTATCATTACGGACAAGTAAGTAGAATTTTCGTATCTTACGACGTGACTTTTTTCCTTATGCTTCTTTCCGACGACAATCTTTTATCAAAAGTAGATAAGATTACTTGTTGGAAGAAAACCAAAGAACTTAGCGAAGCCGTAAAAACCGACCTTGCAAAAAAGGTTGCCGCGTTTAACTTAACGCTTATGGCAGGCGTGCTTTGCGACCATATTCGCGACGGGGATAAATCTTATACCAAAGTAATTTACAAACTTATGAACCGCACTTTCAAGAAGATTGAAAAGGAATACCCCTTTATGTGGAACACCGTTATTTCAGGGTACGACAAGATGAGCGAAGTGGAAAAAAACAACGGCTCGGTTTACGATATTCAAAATTGTTTTGCCCAACTTGTGGAAACGGTGGCAAAAGAATTTTTTGAGATTTCCGACCAAGGCACGCTATCTTATCTTATATTCGTTGCAAAACACTTGTATTTTTTGGACACCGTTGACGACCTTGATAAAGACGTTAAATCTTCCGCGTACAACCCCTTAAAATATCTTGACTCAAAATCGACCATTGCCAACGAACGCTATATCGATATGTCTGAAATAATAAGGACGGCTATCATGCACCTTAAACCATTGCCCGACAAAGGGCTTAACGCCATGACCGTATCGAGAATCGTTCATTACGGTATGCCCGAAAAACTTTTCGGTATATTAAAAGGAGAATTGAAAAAATGATTCTACATATAGAATATTCCAAGTTCTCCGTTTTTAAAAAGCAAATATATGAACTAAGCAAAAAACTTAACGCGTCTACTATGACTGTCAATTTGCATTTCTTGAAAGGCTTTTCTTATAAACCATACGCACTTCTTCGTAGAAGAATGGTTAATATTGCCTTTACGATAGACTTAAAAAGGTTGTCGTCCGAATTGATTTCCATAGTTAACAAAAGAAAACTTAATCTTACCGTAACCGTTAACTCTCTACCAAACAAACGCGCCGTAAGAAAAATCAAATTAGTTAAAGGCGCGGTGGTAGTTAAACCCTTAAATTCGGCGGTGGAAGAAAAACTTAAAGAGTTAAATATTGAAAACGCCGTGGTTAGATATTCCGATTGCGATATGGCGTTTACTGCCGACGTTTACAATTTGTGTCTTTCGGACCCGCCCGTTTATCAATGTGCCTTTTCGTCCTGTCTTGGTAGAACGCTCTACCTTTCAATTAACGGCGATTTAAGTTTTTGCCCCGAACGAATTCAACAAACAAAAATAGGCAACTTATCTAGCGACGACGATTTCTTTTCTCATCCCGAGTTTGAAAAGGTGCTTGAAAAACAAATAGAAAAACGCGATAATTGCAAGGAAAATTGCAAACTGTACTCTTTGTGTAAGGGTGGTTGTGCGCTAAACGATACTTGTGAACTTTTCAAAACCACGCACGACAAAACGATAAAAGAATTACAAGCCATTATAACACAAAGAAAACCGCTTAAAGAACAAAATAAACTGCTTGCCGAAGCCATACTTAAAGCGTCGACAAAAGGTCATTTTTATAGAAAATAACCAACAAAAAAGCACCGCTTGTGGAATTACCACAAGCGGTGCGTGTTTCTTTTTAAGACGGTCTATAAGCCGAGTTCTGTCGTGTACGGTCATTTATCTACGGGTATCGTCTCCGATACTCTCTAGCGATATTTGTTAAACCGCTCCGTCAGAAGCGCCTTGTGGAACGGTTTGTCAATCTTGCTTCGGGTGGGGTTTACATTGCCCCTTACGTTACCGTAAGGGCGGTGGGCTCTTACCCCGCCTTTCCATCCTTACCGAAATTCGGCGGTTTATTTCTGTTGCACTTTCCTTAAAGTCGCCTTCACCGGGATTTCTCCGGCACCCTGCTTCTGTGAAGCTCGGACTTTCCTCATGAACAGGCTCTCCCTGTCCCCGCGACCGTATAACCGACTTAAAAAGCACAATTATGATATACTATAATTTGATTTTTGTCAAGCACCAAAATTTTAAAAGCAAAAAGACGGTCAAATATTTTTGTCCGTCTTTTTCTTTTAAGGTTGTTGTTTTAAGGATAACCTTATAAGTCGTCCGCATCTTGAACGGGTACTTCGTATTCGTTATCTACATTAGTTCCCGTATAAGAGCCTTGCGGGTCGAAACTACTTTTCATTTTAGACTTTTTAGTCTTTTTGTTATTTGCAGTCATTAACACCGCTTGTACGGCTTTTGCCGTTTGCTTTCTTATTCTTATTATTCTTCATAACTCCTCCCTTGATATTATTGTGTGCAGGAAGTTTTTATATATACGAAAAGACGGCGTTATTTGCCGTCTTTTTTATTGCCAGTTTTTGGATTATTTTACGAATATTCTCGTTGCGTTTACCTTGCCCGATAAAATATCTTTTATGGAATATTTTGCCGACGCTATTATAACGCGCGTGCCGACCTTTACGGCATCCTTAATATATTCGAGTTTTGCCCTTGCCCCGTTAGCGCCTTTCCTAGACGCGCCGTTACAGTAATTTTCACACTCGTTAATATTATCAAGCACTTCGTAAACGTCTTTTCCGCTTATTTCTTTAATCAACGTAGTAGGATCGGAACTATCTTTATAAATACCGTCGGTACTTGTTAAAATAAGCAAGGTTTCCGCCTTAACTAGGCAGGCTATTTGCGTTGCAGTTTCGTCGTTATCAACACACTCTACCACTTTTTTATGGTCGGCTTTAAGCGACTGAATTTCAAACCTACGGCTTTCTTCGGTACTTACTGCGTCGTTATAATTTATTATCGGAATAGCGTTTTGTTCTTTGGAACGAAGTAGCATTGCTTTTAAATGCTCTCTCTTTTGTTCGTCGTTAAAATGTTGGTGTTCGACCAAAACCTGACGCAAAGAATATTTACTGTCTACGTACTGACGATAGGTTTCCATAAGAATTGATTGACCTTGCGCAGCGTAGTCGGTCTTAACGTCTTCGGGCGAGCCTTCAAGTTCTTTGCCGTTCCTTTTTATATAATCTAATCTTCCCGTTTCGGCTGCGCCACTTGTAACCCAAATATACCCCGGTTTTAATTCCGACGATAACCTTGCTATAAGCGTATAGTCGAGAATATTATTCTCTTTATTGATAAGTGCCATCGAGCCGATTTTACCGACCAACTCTATATCAAACTTCATTTTGTTTCTCCGTTTTATTTTTCCTTTGAATTATAAACCAAAACCCGATTTATTTCAACCTTTTTTCTACCAAATTGCTATTTTACCAAATCGAATATGGCTTTTTTATAAATGGAATATAATTTATATAAACTCTCTTCCGAAATTCTTTCGTTCGCTTCGTGAATAGAACTCGGTTCGTCTTCAAACTCTGGACCGAACGCCACGCCCTTCTTAAACGCCCTTGCAAACGTGCTTCCGCTCTGGCTTATAGGCTTACTTTCCCTACCCGTAACCGTTTTGTAGGCGTTAAGTAAAGTTTGAACGAACTCGCCGTCCTTATCAACCATAACGGCGTCGTGTTTTTCTTCGGCATTATATTCAATACCAAAACTATCGAATACGGGTATAATATCGGCTAAACTGAGTGGGGCGGGTATTCTACAATCACAAGTAATGATAATCTTGCCGTCTTTCTCTTCTATAAGGTCGGGGGAAAAGGTAACGTCGCCTTGTTCGTTTAGCATATTCCTTAACCCACCCCTATCGTTAAACAAGTAGTCGATAACCTTTTGAACGTCTTCGCCCATATCTAAAAAATATTCAAACAAAGGCTTTAAGGCGTTTTTGCCAAGTTCAGGGCGTGAACCGTGGCAAGATTTACCAAGGCTTTCTATTACGTTGCCGTCTTTTAAAATAAGGTTATGTTTCTTTATTAAATCTAAATCAATGCCCTTGTCTGTCGCTTTGCACCAAGCGTTTCCGCAAACGGCGTTGACAACCGTTCCTCCTTTAATACAAGAAAAATTTTTTAGCGTCGGCAAATAGAATTTGACGATATTCATTCCCTTTTCGGCGTAACTCACGGGGAAATTCCCGTCGGGCGAAAATCCGTATTCGGGGAAAGTACTTTTACTCTTGAAATACTCCACGTCTTGCCAACCGCTTTCTTCGTTACAACCTACGATAAGGCGTATCTTTTTATTACACGGGAATTTGCCGTCCTTTAACTCTTTAAGAACGAACAAACAAATAAGAAGGGGGGCTTTATCGTCTTGCAGTCCCCTGCCGTAATATATCCCGTCTTTTAAGGTAAGCGTGAAAGGGTCGCTATTCCAACCGTCGCCTGCCGGAACTACGTCTAAGTGTCCGATTATACCTATTTCTTCGCCTTGCCCGTAAACAATTTCACCGATATAGTTATCGTAATTTATCGTTTCAAAACCCATGCCACTTGCAAGCGTCATAAAATAATCGTACGCCTTATAAACTTCTTCGCCAAACGGTTTTTCATCTATCGGCTCGCCTTTAACACTTTTAAATGATATTAGTTCGTTAAGTGCGTCAAAAAAATATTGTTCGTTTTTCATTACCGCCTCTTCTTCGGCTTAACGCCGTTTATTACATTATATAATATATTTTACACAATTACTAATAAAAATTGACTTTTTATTTTGTTTTTTATTAAAATTATGCTACAATAATCAATATGAACGAAAGAGAAAACGTACACAATGGTCATCGCAAAAGAATGGAAGAAAAGGTTCTAAATAACGTTGATTCTTTGCTAGAACACGAACTTTTAGAAGTTTTGTTATTTTCAGTTCTTCCACGCAAGGATACAAACCCTATCGCCCACTCACTTTTGCGCACGTTCGGGTCTATACAAAACGTATTCCACGCAGACCACAATGCGCTTAAAACCGTTAAAGGCATAGGCGAAACAACTGCAAGTAAGTTAATTCTTTTGGGTAAAATTTTCGACAAGGTTTATGAAAATAAACAAAAGCCCAAAAAAGCGCCTATGTTCTCTTTTCACAACAACCGTAAAGAAATTTTGGAACATTTTAAGTTCCTTAACGAAGAAAAATTCGTTATCTTTTTATTAGACGAAAAATACCAAAAAATCACCACTTTGGATTTTATCGATAAAAATAGATATTCAGTTACGGGAGATATTCCTGAAATAGTCAATGCACTTGCTATTAACAAACCGTCGTTCGCGATAATTGCCCATAATCATCCTAGTGGGTGCGTAGAACCAAGCGCAACTGACGATATTACAACAATAAAAATCAATCTTATGTGCGCCTTGCATAAAGTAATTTTAATCGACCACGTTATCGTTTCAAACGAAAGGGCGTACAGTTATCATTACGAAGGCAGACTGCAATTTATAAGAGAAGAATATAACCTAGAAAAACTTATTCAAAATATTAAGGAGAAAGAAAATGGCTAAGGTAAGAACACGTTTTGCGCCAAGTCCTACGGGGTATTTACACATAGGCGGATTAAGAACTGCTCTTTACGGCTTTTTATGGAGCAAAAAACACGGTGGAGATTTTATTCTTCGTATAGAAGATACCGACACGGCTAGATACGTTGAAGGTTCGGTTCAAATTATTTACGACACTTTGCGTGATTCGGGCATTATGTACGACGAAGGTCCTGACGTCGGCGGTGATTTCGGCCCGTACGTTCAAAGTGAAAGAAAAAACATTTATACCGAATACGCTAAAAAATTAGTCGAACTTGGTGGCGCTTATTACTGTTTTTGTACGCCTGAAAGAATTAACGGGCTTAAAGATCAAGACGGCAATATGAAGTATGATAAGCATTGCTTAAAACTCACCAAGGAAGAGATTGAAGAAAAGATTAAAAACGGCGAGCCTTACGTTATTCGACAGAACGTTCCAACCGAAGGCAGGGGCAGTTACCACGATTTGGTTTACGGCGATATAAGCGTTGACTATAAAGATATAGAAGACGGCATCTTAATTAAAAGCGACGGCATGCCCACCTATAACTTCGCAAACGTTGTCGACGACCATCTTATGGGCATAACCCACGTTATTAGGGGTACGGAATATCTTTCTTCTACGCCAAAATATAATCTTATGTACGACGCATACGGTTGGGAACGCCCCACCTATATACACTTACCGCCCATCATGAAAGATGCACAACACAAACTTTCCAAGCGAAACGGTGATGCTAGTTACGAAGATTTCGTCAATAAGGGCTACGTTAAGGAAGCGATTGTAAACTATATTGCTCTTCTTGGGTGGAGTCCAAAAACCAACGTGGAAAAGATGAGTTTAAACGAACTTATCGAAAACTTCTCTTTGGAAGGCATAAATAAATCGCCGTCTATCTTTGACGAAACTAAAATGAAATGGTTATCGGGCGAATATATTAAAGACATGACCGACGAAGAATTAGTTGAAAAGGCAGACAAATTCTTTAAACAAAGCAAAGTTTACGGCAAGTATGATTTAAAGAAAATTGCTTCTCTTCTTAAAACACGTATTGAGATTTATAGCGAAATTCCCGAAAAAATCAACTTCTTGGAAGAATTTGGCGAATACGAACTTTCACTTTTCTATCATAAGAAAATGAAGACGGATGCCGAAATAGCAAAACTAGTTCTTCCCAAAGCAAGAAAAGCCATCGCCGAATTAAAGGAATTTACTTTTGATTCCGTTCACGATACGCTTATGGAATTAGTTGCTAAACTCGGTCTTAAAAACGGACAAGTTTTCTGGTGCGTAAGGGTTGCAATTTCCGCAAAAGAATCCACACCCGGTGGCGTTATGGAACTTGCCGAACTTTTAGGCAAAGAAGAAACCTTGCGTAGACTTGATTTCTCTATCCAACTGCTTAATAAATAATTTAAAAGTCAAAGAGCAATGCTTTTTAAGGCATTGCTCTTTTTTTATCGTTAAAACGCAGGGTTAATTCCTAACGCCGTTGCGAGCGCAAGCGCAAATTTAAGCGCCGACTTCGGCCCGTTTGCCGTTATCAAATTGTCGCAAACTTCCACGTCGTTTCCCGTATACTTGTCGCCGAGTATTTTAACGAACCCTTCGGCAGGGTAACAAGTCGCTTTTTTGTTAAGTAACCCGTTTTCACCCAAAACGACGGCGGGCGACGCGCAAATTGCCCCGACGATTTTGCCTTTTTCTAACGCGCTCTTAATTGCAGTTAGAACTTCTATTTTACTAGCGATATTCGTTGCGCCCGGCATACCACCCGGAATAACCAAAGCGTCGTAATCGTTTAAGTCCACTTGGCTTATAAGTTTATCGGCAACCACCGTTATATTATGCGAGCCTTTAACTTCTGTTTCCCCTATCGAAACAACGTCAACTTGCGCACCTGCGCGACGAAGAACGTCTACGGGGGTAATCGCTTCTATTTCTTCCATACCACTAGCAAAAATTACCGCTACTTTTTTCATATCAATCTCCTTTTTGATATTTTAACATATTGAAGATAAAAAAGCAACAAACAAAATCCCTGCCATTTGAACATTTGGTGAACCAGCCGAGCCGTAAATTAAAGGGGCTGTCGCGTTAAGCGGTAGTCTTTTTGCGAAAAAAAACACTCATCCGAGATAAAACGGCTGAGTGTTTTCTACGTTTATGATATAATTGTGTACAAAGAAAATATTTCTAAAAGCATGTACAATACTAAAAAATTAAGGAGCCGTCCGCAAGTTTTTTTATCAACTTGCGACAGCTCCTTTTGTTTTGATAAACTTTCATTCTTCGGTGGTTGCCTATTCTTTTTCGATTTCTTGGTTGCTTTCAACCGTGCCTTCTGCCACGGGAACTTTTTTCTTTTCTAAAATGAATTTAAGACCGAATATAGTTCCTATCATCAATACGATAGAAAGCGGGAACATTACGTACCAGTAAGGCAAGAAACCTGCGATAATATAACATACGAACGAAACACCGGCAACAAGCATTGCGTAAGGAATTTGCGTTTTTACGTGATTTAAGTGGTTACATTGTGCGCCCGCGCTTGCCATAATTGTAGTATCCGATATAGGTGAAATATGATCACCACAAACAGCACCAGCCATAGCAGCGGAAACTGCAACCAAAAGATGTTGCGGAAGAGCGCCTGCGGTAGGAACGATTATACCGAGCAATAAACCGAACGTTCCCCACGAAGTACCGGTTGCAAACGCAATACCGAGGGCAAGTACAAATAGAAGTGCCGGCAAGAAGTAACCGAGTTGCGGATTGCCTATAAAGCCTTCAACGAAAGTAGATGCTTCTAAATACGATCTTGAAATATCACAAAGCGTCCAAGCAAAGCACAAAATAAGTATTGCAGGAACCATTGCCTTAAAGCCTTGCGGTATACAATCGGTAATTTCCTTAAAACTAAGAATACCCCTGGCAAGATAGAAAATAACGGTAAAGATAAGACCGAATAACGAGCCGATAACAAGACCAACCGATGCATCACAGTTAGCAAAAGCGTCGATAAATGATGCGCCTTCCAAGATTTTACCCGAGTAGAGCATACCCAAAATACAAGAAACGATTAAAACTGCCACGGGCGCGATTAAGTCGACAACCTTGCCCTTTGTAGAAGGAGTAGTTTCGTTCTTGTCTTCGTAAGGACGATCGCCTTCGGAGAATAAATCGCCTTTTTCTTGGGCGTTCTTTTCATGCTTTTTCATTGAACTGAAATCAAAGTTGATAACAGTCATAACAATCATGGTTACGATTGTCAAAATTGCGTAAAAGTTAAAAGGAATACTTTGCAAGAAGACTGAAAATCCGTTTATGTCGGGATTAGTGATATAACCCGTTACCGCAGCAGCCCAACTAGAAATAGGAGCAATGATACATATAGGAGCTGCCGTTGCGTCGATTATATAAGAAAGTTTAGAACGGCTAACCTTAAACTTGTCGGTTACGGGACGCATAATGTTACCAACCGTCAAGCAGTTAAAATAGTCGTCGACGAAAATCAAGCAACCCAAACCTACGGTCGACAAGATAGCGCCCTTTCTAGACTTAATACGCTTAACAGCCCATTCGCCATACGCCTTGGAGCCGCCTGCCTTGTTCATTAAAACAACCATGATTCCGAGTATTACCAAGAAAATGAGAATACCCATATTGTACGAATCGCCTATGTTACCAACGAACGCTTCTACGGTAACGTCTACCGTGGTAAGGAAATCAAAACGGCTATACATTAAGACACCCGATAATACACCTATAAATAGCGACGAATAAACTTCCTTGGTAATAAGCGCCAACACGATTGCAATAACCGGCGGGAGCAATGCGAAAACGGTTCCAACAGCGGAAACGCTTTCCGGCCATACCATCGGTACGAAAATGAAAGCAAAAATAACTACTGCCAACGTCGACATACAAACGATAAAGTTCTTTGTGGTCTTCATAAGAAGTTCTCCTTTGTAAATCTTATAAACTTATCCTTTTGATAATGTTTTAACTTTCTATAACTGGCGAATTAGTCGCTTCTAAAATACTCTTTTTCGTAGCATCTTCGCCGTATTTTTCTACGTCTGCACGGTTTCTTTCACCGTGTGTAAGACATCCTGCCCCACCTACGCAACCGCCTATGCACGCCATACCTTCTATAAAGTTAGCGTCTAAAACGTTCTTGCTCTTTTTCAAAAGCGCCATACGACAAGCCTCAATCCCGTCGCAAGAAATAGGTTTGAAATCAAAATCTATGTTTTGTTCTTTTAGACTTTGTCCAACAGCCGTTGCCAACCCACCAAGATGGGCAAAAATTCTACCGAAGTACGACGCGTTGTCCATTGAACTTTCTTCCAAAAC
Organism: uncultured Bacillota bacterium; assembly: GCA_949282465.1. Classification (GTDB taxonomy): domain Bacteria; phylum Bacillota; class Clostridia; order Christensenellales; family Borkfalkiaceae; genus UBA1259. Next base: position 3,325 of record CASDPM010000107.1, on the reverse strand, counting down.
GGTAATATCTATATCCTTGCTATCGAATAACGCTTGCAACTCTTCAAAAGTAATTACGGCGTCGACGAACTCTTTTACCCCGTCGCGTTTTGCTTCGGCTTTCTTTGCCGTGCAAGGGCCTATAAATATTACTTTTGCCGTGTTATCTATTTGCTTAATTGCCCTAGCAACCGCGGTCATCGGCGAAGGATTTTTTGATATTAACGGCACAAGTTCAGGGAATTTCTTTTGTATATATTCCACAAAAGCAGGACAGCACGAACTTGTTAAAAATCCTTTTTCAGCAAGTTCTTTTGCTTCGTCTTTTGCAACCATATCTGCGCCAAGCGCAACTTCGATTACCGAAGAAAACCCAAGATTTTTTATTCCCGTTATAACTTGACCGAGTTTTGCATAATTAAACTGACTCGATACCGACGGCGCTACTATGGCGTAAGTTTTATATTTAGTATTGTTTTCACTCTTCTTTATAAAATCAATAACGTCAAGTATAAACGATTTATCCGTTATTGCACCGAACGGACATTGATAAACGCAAGCCCCACACGAAATACATTTACTGTGGTCGATTTTCGCAGCATTGTTCCAGTCTTTTGAAATACACTTTACCTTACAAGCCGATTCACACGGACGTTTATGGTTATGTATAGCACTATACGGGCAAACCTTCGCACAAGCCCCACACTCTACGCATTTACTTTTATCTATATGCGCAACGTGGTGATGGTCAAAAGAGATTGCCCCTTTTTTACAAACGTCTTCACAGCGGTGTGCAAGACAACCCCTACACGAATCGGTAACCATATACCCACCCATAGGACATTCGTCGCAGGCGATATCTATAACTTCGATAACGTTATTTTCATCTTTATTACCGCCCATTGCTAATTTTACCCTTTCAGACAAAATAGCGCGTTCTTTGTAAACGCAACAACGCATTGTCGGGGTATTACCAGGAACAATAGTCTTTGGTATATCTATTGCAGTAACTAATAATCTATCCGCCCATGCTTCACGGGCGACTTCCCTTAAAACCTTAAATTTAAGATATTGAACCTTTGTATCAAACTTTCTCATAAATTAACTTACAAAATCCTTTTTTTTACCCTAAATTCATTTTCCCTTTTAAAATATATTTAAGTATACCATTTTTTATTTAATTTATCAAGGTTTATCAATTATTTTTATCGTTTTATGCGCCCTTTTTTTAACTTATATCAAAAAAGACCCGTCAAGGGCCTTTTATTCACATAACGTTATATAAAGTATTGCTATTTTTTCCTTCGTTCAAATATAAAATATACTCTTCTATTCCATCAGCAATAACTTCCGCCATCTTAAATACTATGTTTAGCCTTGTAAGATTATAAAGATTAAAATTTTGTAATGACTTTTCAGCAACGATACCGATAATACCTATATCTCCTATCGTTCCCAACTTTTTGTCTACACCAAGCCCAGGCTTTATACCCTTATTCATTATTTTAATTAGCCCTATATCGTCGCCGTTTCCTATTGCCGCGTCAACTGCAATCACTACTGAATTAGGATGCATTAAAGATATATAAGTTTTAGCATACTCAACTTCTTTTGCCGTTATTGTGGCATTTAACGTTCCGTAAATATACGTGCAAAGATTTTTCTTTCTTAAAAAAGTGCCTACCAACGGACCTAGACTATCGCCCAAGACTAAATCACTACCAACACAAACAAAAATAGGTTTCTTGTTTTTTTCGTTACAAGTTCGTAAGGCTTGAACAATACCGTCGCTAGTATATTTATTAAACATATTAAAAGAATAACTATTCGCTTCCATAATCAACCCCTGTATTTTTCTTCTACGATTATTGACGACAAATACTTAATTTATTCTTTTTTTATAAATTATTGATTAAAATTTTTTATTGTGGTACAATTATAAAAAAGAAAATTAAATAAAGGTGTAAATATGAATAATTTACTAGCACTTTCTACTAGCGCTATTGCCGATATTGTAGCGCTAACGCTTGTTCTCATATTTGCAATAGTAGGATTAAAGCAAGGTTTTGCCAAATCATTTATTTCAACGTTCGGAACTTTAATCGCCCTTGTTCTCGCCTCACTATTATGTAATAGTTTCGCCACCTTCTTACAAAACAAGTTCGGTTTAGTTGAAACTATAGGAAATGCCTTATCAGGAACACTTTCTAACATTTTTGGTGAAGACGTGATGAACGTCACCTTGGGACAAGCAACCGAAAACAAGTTAACCGAAGCAGGCGTGGCAAGTTGGATTATAAATATAGTGCTTTCAATGCAAAAAAGCACTTCCATCCCCACCGACACTACGCTTAATCAAATCTTATGCCCCACTATTGCATATTACGTCGTTATAGTTATAGCGTTCGTACTTTTACTTATAATATTTAAGATATTATTGTGGTTACTTGGTAAAATCATAATAAAAATGTACACAATTAAAGCCGTAAAGATTACCGATTGCACTCTCGGCTTTGTATTTGGATTAATAAAAGGCATTCTTATCGCTGAACTTATTATTATGGTTATAAGCATTTTGCCTATCGGATTTTTCCAAACGCTAACGCTCGAAATGCAAAACGCACCCATATGCACCTTCTTAAACAATATAAATCTTTACTCGTTAATACTTAATTCCATTACGAATAATGGTTCACTTATAGATATTGTTTCAAACATTATAAAATAATTCCAAAAACCCGATTTTTTTTCGGGTTTTTATTATTTTAGCCTGTTGCACTGCCATTTTTAGCCATTTTAATACTGAAAAATTTCTCTACATTTTAAAATTTTATGTTTCACGTGGAACAATCCTTGTTGTTTCTTGTGTTTCACGTGGAACAATCCTTGTTGTTTCTTGTGTTTCATGTGAAACATTTTTTAATTAGACGGTTGTTTCATGTGAAACAATTTTGGTGAAAAATCACTCAAAAGTCGACGTCGTGAGCCAAAATGAGAAAAATTTTTGCCAAGGATTTTAAAAGTCCATTCTCGCTCAGACCGTCTAAATCGGATTTTTTAAAAGAATAAAATCGTGCCTATTTTAGAACGTTATGAGTAAATTATAATCGTAAAATGTAAATTCTTTGAATTTAATGGCCGTGTCTAACCAATATGAAAATTTCCTAATCCAACAACATAAAAAATATTTTTTTAAAATTATATTGCATTATGCTAAAAATATTTTTAAATTTTTTTAGTGCAATTTTTTGAAATATTTTTAGCGCTAATACGAATTTCTTTGCGCCGTCTTTTTTATTGTAAAAATATTTTTTAAAATTATATTGTTTTTTTATTTTAAATGTAG
>CASDPM010000106.1 GCA_949282465.1 uncultured Bacillota bacterium | reverse complement strand
AATTCGTGAAACTTTTGGTCGGTATCTTTAACCGAATTTAGATCTGCGCCCCTATCATACGTTAAATAGACGTCGCGCATGGGATGAATTACCAAAACGTCGGCTTTCTTTTGTGTGTTGGAAATAATATAACCTAGATTAGTTACGTATTCGTTGAACGACTTAAAGTCCGTCCACCAAGGTGCGTGCGAAGAAAATGCCGGCGGAAAATCCGAATAGCCTTGACTTTGCAAACTGTAACTCATAAGGTGATAAACCATATAGTTTACGCCGTTTATATATTGATAATCACATAAATATTTAAGCGTTCTTGGGCTTACGTTATACCCCGAGCAACCGTAACTTTCGGTCATTACCTGCTTTTTACCAAGTTGCGATGCAACGCTTTCTACCTGAATAGCGTCGGCAACGCCGTCGGTGGTTCTACAAAGATGGTCGATACCAGGAACTTGACAATATTCATAACTTGGCATACAACCTGCGCCACCCCACATTTGTGTGTGCAAATGCGGTTCTTCTACCGAGTGCCCCGTAAGTTCGCAACCGTGCGCATCGCACCAGTCGTAGAGCGCTTTATAAAAATGCTCGGTATAGAGTTTATTCATTAGCGTATAGTATTTAACCCTAAACGCATAGGCACTTTCATCTGAAATGAATAAATTTATAAGCCCGTCCATAACGTCTTCGCCGTATTCGGCTAAAAATTCATCTTTCATAACGTTAGTGAAAGGCGTTTTATATCTATAATATTGTGGTTCGTCGGTAAAAAAGCCCCTTACAGCCCCGCCAAAATGGTCTTTATATCTTTTATAATACTCTTCGTGTGTGCCAGCTATAAACTGTTTTACGACTTTTGGATCTAATATGTCGACTTCGGACGGAGAACGGCGATGATATATCGTGTGGAATTTGCCGTAATATTCTTCACCACCTTTTAAGCGGAAAAACTTTCCGTCATTCTCCCCGTAAACTGCAAATGCCGACGGATCGAAAACTTCACTTACTTCGTATTCAAGATATGGTGCGCGATTAGTTTCTTCCTTGAAAAGTTTACCGCCGATAAAACCGCTTGGATAGCCATATTCGTCGTAAATCCAAACTGCCATTTCAAGTTTTTCGGCTTCTTCTATACATGCGGTAACGGCGTCGAACCAAGCGTCGCTTAAATAAGGCGTTTTAAGACCTTGACGGGCGTGAATTATAAATCCACCTAGACCCATTTTCTTCATTTCCCTTATTTGCCTTATCGCTTCTTTGGGTTCAATCTCGTTATTCCAACTCCAAAACGGTACGGGACCGTATTTTTTTACGTCGATTTTTCTAAGATGCGCAAATAATTTGTCCATAAAATCTCCTTACTACTTAGCGTATAACTTAAACGCCAACTCCCTGATGCCGTCGTGAACGCAACTAAGCGTACTCGGCCACGAAAGCGTGTTCATTGTAAACGTTACGGAAAGCCCACTTTTCACGTCCATACAAACGTAAGAACCTGCGGCGCCGTCCCAACCAAATTCACCGATAGGCGAATATTCGCTCTCTCTAACCCTTGTTCTTACGCCTAGTCCGTAAAAATAATCCTTTCCACAAGCGCAAGTAAAACCACCTTTATCTTCGTTAGTTCCTACTTGCGGGCTAGTTAAAAGTTCTATGGTTTTTAAGTTTAGTAAGCGATAACCGTTTTTAGATATTCCACCGTTTGCAAGAGTATCGGCAAAAATCGAATAGTCGGTTGCATTGCTTATTAAACCCGCACCGGAACTTACGTAATTTTCTGTAATATAGAACCCGTTACCTTTACCTACGTTAACGTAATCACTACCCGAACACGAATACTGTGTGACGATTTTATCGGCTAAACCTTCACTATTAAACATACGGCTATTTTTCATTCCCAAGGGGCGAAAAACTATTTCGTCAAGATAATCGGAAAAAGGTTTACCCGTTACGACTTCAGCAACGGCACCGAGCACGTCGTGACACAAACTATAATTAAAGCGCTTACCCGGGTGATCGATTAGTGGTGTTTTAGCAAATTCATTTACGACTTCTTGCGTAGACGCTTTATTATCGGTACGCTTTTTTAAGTCGTTCACGGCGTCGGTATACATATCGTAAGTAAGCCCCGCCGTCATTGTAAACAAGTGTTTTACCGTTATGGGATTATTCGGTTTAACCTTTACACCGTCTTTTATCAAGTAAACGTTTGAAAACGCTGGCAAATATTTATCAACCCTGTCTTCAAGTGAAAGTTTACCTTCTTCCACAAGGCGCATAACTGCACTTACCGTTATAGGTTTGGTCATGGAATACATAAAAAATAAATGGTCTTTATTAAGGGGTATATTTCGCTCGTGATCGGAAAATCCAAAATAACCCGAATAAAGACTTTCACCATGGCGTTTTATTTCTATACCAAAGGCAGGAACTTTCTTTTCAGTCATTATGAAATTTTTAATATAGTCAGTCATCTCACACATAAGTTACCACGATAACTTTTTCAAAATTATATAATATATATCTAACAAAGTCAATCGAATATTTAAATTTCAACATTGATTTTTTTTACTAAAACATATACAATTTTAACATTTTATTTTTCGTCTGCTTATCATGTAATATAAAAATATTACCTTACGATAGAACTAGCGCCGTGGAATACGCCAAACGCTGGGTTTTTTCAAGAAATCAATCATATTACGATTTTTCTAAAATAGGCGGGGACTGCACCAACTTTGTTTCGCAATGTTTATTTAGCGGTTGCAAAGTTATGAACTACACCAAAAATACAGGTTGGTATTATTTTTCCTTAGATAACCGAGCGCCGTCGTGGAGTGCAGTAGAGCCATTTTATGATTTTATACTAAACAATAAAGGCAATGGGCCTTTTGGGGTTCTTACCGACTTTTACGGCCTAGAAATAGGCGACTGCATAATCTTGCGAAGATACGACGGCGTTTTATATCACAACACGGTGGTTACGGGCTTTGATAAAAACCTTCCACTAGTGTCGGCACATACGTTTGACGTATATCAAAAACCCGTACTTGCATATAACGCAAAAGCCTTTTTATGCATACACGTCACGGGGGTAAGAAAAATTTAGACATAAAAAGGGGCTGTCGCGTTAACGGGCAGTCTTTTTGCGAAAAAAACACCCAACCGAGATAAAACGGCTGAGTGTTTTATGCTTTTATGATATAATTTTGTACAAAGAAAATATTTCTAAAAGTAAGTACAATTATACCATGTTTTTCAATAAATATGCTTTAATATTTGACAGACGACTATTTAACGTATTCACTTACGCTTACAATTCTTTCCGACTTTCTGCTTTCTTCCGCAGCATAAACGATAACGTGCCCGTAAATAGAGTCGTCTATTTTTGTGGTCGAAATAGAATTGCCTTCACCCGCAAAGTACCTTACGGCGTCGTGCATAAGTGCATAATCGCCACCACCGTGGCCACCGTACCAACTGTTTGCATTCTTTTTGATTTGCGATGCTATATCGACTTCTTCAGCAACCGGACCGTAATTATTCCCACTTCTGTCAAAACGAATCACCGTAAACTTACCCTGCGAAATATATCCCTTGATTTCACCTTTCGTGCCTACGATATGAATCCATCTATCTTCGAGAGAGCAACCACCTATAAGGTTAAGGGTTGCTATTGAACCATTTTTATATCTTACGGTAACAACTTGCCTATCAACTATATCTCCGCCTGTTTTATATGCGCACTTACCGTAGATATCAGTCTTTAAGAATTCCGCTTTCTCTTCTTTAGTTATTTCCTGCCACGGTTTATTTATACCACGCCACGTTTGGAAAGGCATTAAGTCTTGTTCCAAATGTACTTTTTGCGCCGAATAAATACACGTTTCATTATGCGGACAATTATAACAATATTCGGTTGAGTCTTCGGGCGCACGCTCAGGAATAAACTGCGAGCGAGATCCAAACGAAGAGACTTTTTCGGGAACGGTTGAATTGTTTAACCAACACATAAGGTCGGTATCGTGACAGCTTTTTGCCAAAAGTAAACCTGAACCGCAAACTTTTTCGCTATTCCATTTACCCCTAACGTACGAATCAAGGAAGTGCGCATTCCATACGTGTTCGTTCATTTCCATACTGACGACGTCACCTATCTCACCGTCGTTTATTACTTGCTTAATTGATTTATAATAAGGCGTATACCTTAATACGTGACAAATAAGAATATTTACGCCCTTCTTTTTAGACGCTTCCCAAATGTCGTTTAGTTCTTTAAAAGTGGGCGTTACGGGTTTTTCAAGAATAAGATTATAACCCTTGTCTATAAGTTTAAGCGACGATTCGTAATGCAACTCGTCCATAGTTGCGTTTATTACAAAGTCACATTTTATATCTTTATCCAAAAATTCGTCTAATGATACAAAAGTCATATTTTCGGGAATACCGTATTTATCACAACATTCCTTTATGCGAATAGGATTAGGATCTACGACTGCAATTATCTCTAATTCATCCGCTTTGGACAAACTGTAATCACAGTATACTTGTCCACGGTTTCCTGCACCAACTAGAACTGCTTTCATTTTTTTCATAATGTAACCTCTTATACAAATTTACCTTTTCGGTATTTGTTTCCAAATTATTATAGCCTTGAATTTATATATTTTCAATAGTTTTTTATGACAAAAACGTGTAAATTTTTGATTAAATAAATTATATAACAAGCCTATAAACTGTGTCAATATCAATACTTATGCTCTTACTGCCAAAATTTGCACTCTTTTGTTTTTCAAACGGCAAATTTTGAAACTAAAACGTTCATTTCTTGCGCTTTGCACCGTAAGACGTATACGCGCGATAAAAGGTATTCCACGACGTATAGCCCACAAGCGACGCCACGTGCGACAAGGGCATTCTATCATTTTGTTCTAAAATTATGAGTGCTTCTCTTATTCGTCTACGATTTATATATTCCCTTAAATTTACGCCCGTAATTTTATTGAACAACCGAGAAAAATAAGTGGTTGTATATCCGAATTTTGACGACAAACCTTCAAGCGTTAAGTCTTCGCGGAAATTCTCTTCAATATACTTTAATATATCCACAAAGTTAGCCGTCGTCTTCGCCGTTTTTCTATCAAGCAATGGGTAATATTGCATAAGCGTTCCGATAAGCGCATAAGTAAAACCTTTTTTATAATCAATGTTTTGTACGTCCCATTCCTTTCCTGCCCTTTCAAACATTTGACGAATTAACGGCGACGCGTCGCTCTTTTTCATAAACGTAGGAAAAACTTTTTCCTTAAAAATTTTATCGTTTATTTTTTTATCAAATACTAAAACATATACACGCGCATCACCTATCGTACTATACCAGTGTGGCGTAAGCGAATCAATATACGCAACTTCGCCCGCTTTAATAATTCTATCTTCCGTTCCTATATGTATGGCGTATTCCCCCTCTGCTATATACATTAGTTCGCCTGCATTATGGAAATGTTGTGGAACCCACAAATGCACGTCATCAAGACTATAAACGTACATAAACATTGAAAAAATATCGCCTTCGTCAGCAGCTTTTTCATAAAAGGAATCCCATTTATTGTTATTCATACAATCACCGAAATTATAGTTTCATTTGATATAATTATAAATCATAAATTATATATTTCCACAAAAATATTTCGCGGATTTTACACTTTCATTCTCAAATTTTATCAAAATATTTTACCATTTGCAATAGAAAATTCATTTTTATTTATATACAATAAAAAAGGACTTACCTTTTGGTAAATCCTTTTTAGTTTTATCAATAATTATTTATTAAGCGCTTCTTGAACTGCAACTGCGCAAGCAACGGTCATACCAACCATTGGGTTGTTACCAGCACCGATTAAGCCCATCATTTCTACGTGAGCGGGAACTGAACTTGAACCTGCAAATTGCGCATCACTATGCATTCTACCCATAGTGTCGGTCATGCCGTAAGATGCGGGACCTGCTGCCATGTTGTCTGGGTGAAGCGTTCTACCCGTACCACCACCTGATGCAACTGAGAAATAACTCTTGCCGTTCTCTATTGCCCATTTCTTATACGTTCCTGCAACGGGGTGTTGGAAACGAGTGGGGTTGGTAGAGTTACCGGTAATTGAAACGCCAACGTTTTCAAGTCTCATGATAGCCACGCCTTCGGGTACGCTATCAGAACCGTAGCATTTAACGTTTGCTCTTGCGCCCTTACTGAAAGCCTTTTCGGCGAGAACTTCTACTTCTTCGGTAGCAGGGTCGAACTTGGTTTCAACGTAAGTAAAACCGTTAATTCTTGAAATGATATAAGCAGCGTCTTTACCAAGACCATTAAGAATAACTCTTAAAGGTTTGTTTCTTACCTTGTTAGCGTTGAGAGCGATTTTGATTGCGCCTTCAGCAGCGGCAAAGGATTCGTGTCCAGCCAAGAAACAGAAACATTCGGTTTCTTCGGAAAGGAGCATTTTGCCCAAGTTACCGTGGCCAAGACCAACCTTTCTATTTTCAGCAACCGAGCCGGGAATACAGAATGCTTGCAAACCGATACCGATATTTGCAGCAGCAGTAGCAGCGCTCTTATCACCCGTCTTTTCAGCAGCCTTCAAAGCGATTGCCGAACCTACGGTGTATGCCCATTTTGCATTTTCAAAACAAATGGGTTGCGTTTCTTGCGTGATAGTGTAAGGAGAAATACCGTACTTATCACAAATTTCTTTACATTCGTCAATAGATGCAATGCCGTATTCTTTCAAAGTAGCAAGAATTTTGGCTTCACGTCTTTCATAACCTTCAAATTGTGCCATGATACTTTCCCTCCTTATTATTCTTTACGCGGGTCAATATATTTAACCGCGCCGTCTTCCGGCTTAAATCTGCCGTAAGTTCCCTTTGACTTTTCATAAGCCTCGTTAGGTTCCATACCTTTCTTAATAAAGTCGGTCATTTTGCCGAGTGATACGAATTCGTAACCGATAACTTCGTCGTTTTCGTCCAAAGCCATTCTCGTGCAATAACCTTCGGTCATTTCAAGATATCTTACGCCCTTTGCCTTAGTACCGTACATAGTACCAACCATTGAACGTGCGCCTTTACCCAAGTCTTCCATACCTGCACCGATTACCAAACCGTCTTCGGAGAAAGCCGATTGCGAACGACCATATACGATTTGCAAGAAGAGTTCTCTCATTGCCGTATTGATAGCGTCACAAACAAGGTCGGTATTTAATGCTTCGAGAAGGGTTTTGCCGGGAAGAATTTCGGCAGCCATTGCTGCGGAGTGAGTCATACCCGAACAACCGATCGTTTCTACGAGCGCTTCTTCGATAATACCGTTCTTAACGTTGAGCGATAACTTACATGCGCCTTGTTGAGGTGCGCACCAGCCTACACCATGCGTATATGCGGAAATGTCTTTTATTTCCTTTACTTCTACCCATCTACCTTCTTCGGGAATGGGAGCAGGACCGTGTTTAGGTCCTTTGCAAACGCAGGTCATTTCTTTAACTTCAGTTGAATACTGCATAAATCTATGCCCTCCAAATATTTTTTCAAATTCACTTTTTTAGTATAACACAATTCCTTACTTTTTGACAATCTTTTTAAGCGTCTTTTTATGCCTTTACTCGGGCAATTTTTCCAAACTGCGTTTATAGTAAAACAAATACTGTTGAAAATAACCCGAATTAACCCCGAATTTTTTAACAAACCACTCGGCAATCTTTTTTCGATCTTTAAGCGTGCCGTTAAAGTTTTGAGAGTAAACTTTTTCAATCCAAGTATCTACGGGGAAACTATCGCTTCTATGAAACCCAAACAGCAAAACGCAATCGGCGACTTTCGGACCGACGCCTTTTAACGATACGAGTTCTTTTTTTAGTTCTTCGGTAGAAAGGTTATTAAGCCCTTCGACGTTATAGCCACTTGCAATAAATTCGGCTATTTTTTTAACGTATTCGGCGCGATAGCCAAGCCCTATTTCCCTATAAAATTCCAAGGGTTTTGATGCCATAATTTCAACCGTTGGAAAAGCGCTATACTCTATACCAGCAAAAGTTTTTTTCTCGCCTAAATTTGAACATAACTTTTGCAAAATGCCTTTTATTCTAGGTATATTATTATTTTGCGAAACAATAAAAGAAATAAGCGTTTCTATCTTATCTTGATTTAATATTCTTACCCCTTTACCGAGCGTTGCAGACGTTTTTAAGACGTCGTATTCCGAAGTCATAGCGCCGTTAAAAATCAACGAATAATCACGTTTTAAGTCAAAATAATTTTGAAAATATTCTTCATCCCCGTCGGCACATTCGATAACGGCAGTATCAAAATCATTATAAACGTAAGCGCATTTATCGCACGTGAAAACTAGATACCCGCCCTTTTGCCTTTCAAACCTGAAAAGTTGACCACATTCCAAAGTATCTTTTACGTTAAAATATTCGCTTGAAAAAATTATTTTACCCATATTCGTATACAAAAAACGGGTTGTTTTTTAACAACCCGAATTTCTTTTAGTTTTCCTTTGCGTATACGCTAACTTTTTTCTTATCTCTGCCTAACCTTTCGTATCTTACAACACCGTCGATAAGAGCATAGAGCGTATCGTCACTACCGATACCTACGTTGTTACCTGCATGGATTTTAGTACCCCTTTGACGAACAAGGATGCTACCTGCAAGAACTTCTTGACCTTCAGCCCTTTTGATACCTAATCTTTTAGCGTTACTGTCTCTACCGTTCTTCGTGCTACCGCCACCTTTGTGGTGAGCAAATAATTTGATTAAAATCATATACCGTAACCTCCTTCCTTATTTCGCAACGATTTCTAAAATCTTAACTGCGGTGAAAGGCTGCCTATGACCTTGCTTTTTCCTTTCATTCTTCTTAGCCTTGTACTTGAAGACGATAATCTTCTTGTCCTTGCCTTGTTCAACGACTTCACCAACTGCCTTGAAAGCCTTTGCGTCGTCAGCTACTTTGATTCCGTTTTCATCCGAAACCATTACTACGTCGAGTTCAACTTTGTCACCGACGTTTGCAGAAAGTTTTTCAAACTTAATGATAGAACCAACTTCTGCTTTGTACTGCTTGGAACCGTTTTCTACGATTGCGTACATTGTAAATACCTCCTACTAACCAGTCTCGCCGAATTTAATTTTGGGGCGGTTTACACACTTAAAAAAACCCCTTTCGAGCGGCTCATTTGGTATTCTACATTATTTATTATTAAAAGTCAAACGTTTTCGCATAAAAATAAGCGTTTTGGAAAAACTATTTTACGTAACTATTTATAAGGAGATTTTTATTTTATGCTTGATAAAGAATTTAACCAAAAAGCCATTAACGACATTTACAAGAACGCACACCTTGCCCTGCAAAGTATTTCCGACCTTTTGCCCGAAGTTGACGACGAAGAGATTAAAAAAGAACTACAAGAAGAATACGAGGGCTACGAAAAGATTATCGGTGAAATTTCTACTTTTATGGCAGAAAACGGGATTGAACCAAAAGACGTAAACGTTTTTAAGAAAGCCATGATGTGGGGCAGTATTAAAATGAAAACCATGATTAACAACAGTCGTAATCAAGTCGCGGAAATGATGATTAACGGCACGGTTATGGGTATTAACGAACTGACCGCAATGAAAAACGAACACGAAAATCTTGACGAAGGCGTGCTTAACTTACTAAACAAACTTCTTGAACTCGAAGAAGAATACGAACAAAGATTAAAAAAATATTTATAACAAAAATCCCCACTCTTGAAATGTACATCCTAAAAGTGTCTAACTTTTGGGTTCACATCAATAAGAGTGGGGATTTTATTTTAACTTTTAATTATTTCTTTTCAACGAGAACTTTTTTAAGGT
>CASDPM010000105.1 GCA_949282465.1 uncultured Bacillota bacterium | reverse complement strand
TCTAAACTTTTTAAGCGTTTATACCAAGCAAGACAAGGCTCGCGAAACGTTTTGGGTGAGATTAACCTTAGTGGTTATCGAAATCAAAACGTAAAGCAGTAACGCAGTATTGCGAAGGTAGAAAGGCTTAAAAAAAGAAACGCCCTGCGCCAAATATAGCCCAGAGCGATACACGATTAAACAAGGACCTTTGCCTTGTAAATTCCCTATCAATCCCTTTGCTATCAGGCGCACCTTTTAGTTTAGGTATTTTTGTAATTTTATTGTATTATAGTTTTTAAATTTTGTCAACGATTTGAAAGCGAAAAAATAAGAGAGCGAAGTTAGCGCTCTCTTATGAGTTGGTATTTTCGTTTAGTTGCCTCGCCACCACGAATATGGCGTTCTTCTAAATTTGTTTTTAATACTTTTTTTACCCGTTTATAAAGTTCCTTGTCGATATGAAACAACCTTTCGGTAACGTCTTTATGCACGGTGGACTTACTAGAATGGAACAGTTTTGCCGTTGCCCTTACAGTTGCACCCGTTTCGGCGATATGGTAAGCCTCTTCCAAAATCCTGTCCGTTATATCTTCACGCACAAGCCTAACCCCCTTTAATAGAATAGTTATGCTTATGCTTTTTTTCGACAAAATATGATAAAAGAAGGATTTTTGCCCTTCTTTTTTATTTAATCAAATTTTCAAAGCGACCAAACCCAAACAGTAAGTTTTCAAGCGTATGCGCATCACTTGAAAGAATAAACTTGCCACCGAGAAGTTTTGCGTAATCAATGGCGTAAGACGCAGGGTACGGATTATCTAAATACCCCCTTGAAATAGCGCCCGTATTGATTTCAAAAGGCTTACCGTAAGAAACCAACTTTTCAATCGCTTTATTTACTGCAATTCGGTAATCGGGATTATTCTCGTCAAAAAGTTTCCCGTCTCCGTTAAACTTTCTAATAACGTCAAAATGCCCTATAATATCAGCGCCCGTCTTGTTTACGACGTCGGATGCAACTTCAAAATATTCTTGCGCAAACTTGATATAATCTCCGCCGTAATGCTTTTCTATTGCACGAACGAAAATCTCTTTTTTATAGTCAAGCGGAAAATACTCGCCGTTCTTTTTGTGATAATGAATAGAACCTATAACGTAATCGTAAATATCGGTGGGTTCTTCGGAATAATAATCTTGTTCCACTCCACAATAAATTTCAAGTTTATCTCTATATTTATCTTTTAGTGCGTGGACTGTTTCTACAAACTCTTTTTGCCTTTCTTTACGAACGCAGTAAGACTCGTCAAAAAAGGTGTAAGAGTGAACGCAAAGTCCTAACTTTTCCATATTCAGTTTGATTGCCTGTTCAACGACTTGTTCGGGGGAATTTTTCCCGTCGCAAAAATTCGTGTGAACATGAAAATCACACTTTATCATTTAGTCATTTTCTCCTGTTTGACCTTGTGGTCTATAACGTGACGTGATGCAAGTTCTTTATGAATATCTTCTATCGATATACCCATTTGTATCATAAGAACAAGTACGTGATAGGTAAGGTCTGCAATTTCGTAAATAGTTTCCTTTTTGTCGTCGGCTTTACCTGCAATTATAACTTCGGTACATTCTTCGCCGACCTTTTTCAATATTTTATCTATACCCTTTTCAAATAGATAGGTTGTGTAAGAACCTTCCTTTTTCTCGGTTTTTCTTCCTTCGATTAGTTTAGAAAGTCCGTCAAGCGAAAACTCGTGAAGTTCGTCGCTTTCCCAAACGGGATTATGGAAACAAGAATATTCACCCAAGTGGCACGCAGGACCGTCGGGTTCAACCATGACAACAAGCGAATCTTTATCGCAGTCTGCCGTTATTGAAACCACGTGTTGATAGTTCCCACTCGTTTCGCCTTTAAGCCATAATTCGTTTCTCGACCTTGACCAAAAACAAGTGAGTTTTTTCTCCATGGTTATTTTAAGACTTTCCTTATTCATATACGCCAACGTCAAAACTTTTTTTGTAAGCGCATCAACCACGACGGCGGGAATAAGTCCGTCTTTATCAAACTTTAATTCTTCTATATTAAGCATAATTTCTCCTTACAAGCGAACGGGAATATTTTCTTCCGCAAGCCTTTCTTTTAGTTGATTTATTTGAACTTCTCCAAAATGGAATATAGACGCGGCAAGCCCTGCGTCAACCTTTGGCAAAGTCTTGAACAGTTTAATAAAATCTTCTATTTTGCCTGCGCCACCAGAGGCTATCACAGGCACGGAAACGATATTACAAACTGCATCTAACATTTCTATATCGAACCCTTTTTTAACACCGTCGGTATCAATCGAGTTAAGCACGATTTCACCAGCGCCGTTATCGACGCCACGTTTAATCCACTCTAACGCGTCCATACCCGTATTTTCTCTACCGCCTTTGGCAAAAACACGGAACACTCCGTCCACACGTTTAACGTCGGCTGAAAGAACCACGCATTGATCGCCGTATCGCTTTGCCGCTTGATAAATAAGGTCGGGATTTTTGATTGCCCCCGAGTTAACGCTAACCTTGTCCGCACCGCATTTTAACACCCTATCAAAATCATCCAAAGTGTTTATACCACCACCAACGGTAAGTGGAATAAATATCGTGCTTGCAACTTCTTTTAATATGTCGGTAAAAAGCGTTCTACCTTCCGCCGACGCAGTTATATCGTAAAAAACTAATTCATCAGCGCCGTTATCACTATAATATTTAGCGAGTTCTACGGGGGAGTTTACGTCGGCAAGTCCTTTAAAGTTAACGCCCTTAACGACCCTGCCGTTTTTAACGTCTAAACAAGGTATAATCCTTTTCGTAATCACTTTGCCACCTCTATCGCTTCTTTTAAGGAAATGGCGCTAGTGTAATATGCCTTTCCGATTATAGCGCCGTAAAGCCCTTCTTCTTTTAATCTTTGAACGTCTTTGATAGACGAAACGCCACCCGACGCTATTATATCTATATTGAACCTTTCGTTTAGTTGTTTATAAAGCGAGTGGTTTGCGCCTTGCATAGCGCCGTCTTTACTTACGTCGGTACATATAACCGTTTTAACGCCTACCTTTTCAAGTTTCTCAAAGAAACTGAACACGTCCACGTCGGATTTTTCCGTCCAGCCTTTTATAGCCACAAACCCATCCTTAACGTCGGCACTGACGGCAATTTTCTCGCCGTAACGCTTTACTGCGTTTTCCAAAAGTTCGGGATTAGTTATCGCAACCGTGCCGAGAATAACCCTACCCACGCCCGCTTCAATATAGCGTTCGATAACTTCCATACTGCGAATACCACCGCCAACTTCGGCAAACATACTAGTCTTTTTTATTATTCTTTTAATTGTTTCAAGGTTAGGCGTGCCACCCGTCTTCGCGCCTTCTAGGTCGACGATATGAATATGATCCGCCCCTTGTTGAGCAAAATCTTTCGCCACCGCCAACGGAATTATGCTATACACCGTCATTTGCGCATAGTCGCCTTTATAAAGCCTTACCGCACTTCCGCCGAATAAATCAATTGCAGGATAAATTATCATAAGTTCTCTCCGATTTCACAAAATGCCCTTAATATATTAAGCCCTACCCGTCCGCTTTTTTCGGGGTGGAACTGACAACCAAAAACGTTGTCGTTTGCAACCGACGCAGTAAGCACCGCACCGTATTCCGCCGTAGCAATAACGCTTTCTTCACAATTAGCGCCGTAATACGAATGTACGAAATATACACACTCGCCTTGATTAACGTACTTAAACAGTTGGTTTTTTTCGCCCTTAAAATTTAACGCGTTCCAACCTATATGTGGAATTTTAAGGTTTTCAGGAATAACTTCGGCAATCGGTCTTATCTCGCCTTTAATAAGCCCTAACCCTTTATGCTCGCCGTACTCGAAACTCTTATCTAACAAAAGTTGCATTCCAAGGCAAATTCCAAGCAAAGGCTTTCCGTTCTTCGCTTGGGCTATAACTACGTCGGCAAGACCCGAATCAAAAAGTTTTTTAGAAGCGTCACCAAACGCACCAACACCCGGCAAAACGATTTTATCGGCGCTCTCTATAACCCTTTCGTCGCCCGTTACGACCACTTGTTGACCGATAGCCTTAAACGAACTTTCTAGCGAGAAAAGATTACCTACGCCGTAATCGACGATGGCTATCATAAAACGCCCTTGGTGGACGGAACTTCGTCCTTAAAATCGGGGTCGATAGCAACGGCAAGTCTTAAACTTCTTGCAAGCGACTTAAACGTGCCTTCTATTATGTGGTGAGTGTTACTGCCCGAAATTTGTTTTACGTGTAAATTGCATTCGGCGTTTCTAGTAAACGCTTGTAAAAATTCTTCTACTAGTTCGGTATCGAAATCACCCACTTTGCTTGCGGGGATATTGAGATCTTGAACGTAGAAACTTCTACCCGACAAATCTACGGCGGTCAATATAAGCGCTTCGTCCATAGGAAGAATAGTGCTACCGTAACGATTGATGCCTTTCTTTTCGCCGAGCGCCTGCACGAACGCTTTGCCAAGGCAAATACCCACGTCTTCTACCGAGTGGTGAAAATCTACTTCCTTATCGCCGTCACACTTTACGTCTAAATCAAAACGCCCGTGTTTTGCAAAAAGCGTAAGCATATGATCGAAAAATCCACAGCCCGTATCAATTTTACTTTCGCCCTTGCCGTCAAGATTAAGCGTAAGATTTATTTTGGTTTCCTTGGTATTCCTTTCAATTACAGACTTTCTCATATTATTTCTCCTCTATAATCTCTTTTAATGCCTGTATAAGCGCCGTCATTTCTTCTTTTGCGCCTATCGTAATTCTTAAATAATCTTTTATTCTCGGTTTATTGAAGTGGCGAACTAGTATACCTTTTTCTTTAAGTTTTAGGTATGTTTTCTCGCCGTCTAAACCTTTCTTTTTCGCAAACACAAAGTTTGCTTTCGACGGGGTTAATTCAAACCCAAGTTTTTCAAGTTCTACCGTCGTGTATTCTCTATTTAACACAACCTGTTCGCAATTTTTTCTAAAATATTCCCCGTCGGTTATTGCGCCAACGCCTGCCATAAGCGTCATTCTATTTACGTTATAGGGATTTGTGGAATATCTTATTCTATTAAGGTCTGAAATAATTTCCTTATCGGCAATCCCAAACCCAAGTCTTGCACCTGCCATAGAGCGCGATTTAGAAAAGGTTTGCGTTATTAATAAGTTCTTATACTTTTTAATAAGTGGTATTGCGCTTTTGCCACCGAAATCTACGTACGCCTCGTCAATCACCACTACTCTATCGGGGTTTGATTTTACGATTTTTTCAATATCGTCTAACTCTAACGCTATACCCGTCGGGGCGTTGGGGTTTGCTATAAACACCGTGCCGTCGTCTAAAATATAGTCGTTTATATCAATAGTAAAATCTTCCTTTAAAGGTTTTTCACAATACTGCACGCCGTTTAGCGTAGCAAACACGCTGTAAAACCCGTAAGTAAGGTCAGGGAAAATGGCTTTTTTCTCGCAACAGTACGCCATAAAAGCAAAGTTCAAAACTTCGTCCGAACCGTTCGTAACTATAACGTTTTCACTTTCCACACCGTACGTTTGCGCAATGGCTTTTACCAAAACCGAGCAGTCGGGGTCTGGATAAAGTTGACAGTCCCCCGACGCCATAGACGCCATCATAACGGCGTTAGGCGATGGTGGAAAAGGCGATTCGTTAGTGTTAAGTTTTATATACTTTCTACCCGTAGGTTGTTCGCCCGGCGTATACGGAACAAGTCCGTTTAGTTTTTCATTAAAAAACTTACTCATTATTTTTCTTTCCTTGAAATGGCGCTAAGCGCGTGCGCAGTCAGCCCTTCTTTTTTGGCAAAATAGAAAACGTCTTCGGCAACGCTATTTAACGCGTCTTTTGTATAATAAATATACTGTGTCTTTTTAATAAAATCGTCTACTGATAACGGGCTTGAAAATCTTGCCGTTCCCGAAGTGGGTAACGTGTGATTAGTACCTGCAAAATAATCGCCTAACGCTTCGGGACAATATTTACCTAAAAATACTGAACCGGCGTTTTTGATTTTATCAAGGTACTTAAACGGCTCGTCCACGCAAATCTCTAAATGCTCGGGTGCAATTCGGTTGGCAACGTCTATCGCAATATCAAGATTTTCTACTATTATAATCTTTCCGTTCTCGTCAATCGACGTCCTTGCTATTTCTTCACGCTCTAATTTAGATAGTTGAACTTCTATTTCCTTTTGAACGCTTAAAGCAAGGCTTTCGCTATCGGTAACAAGCACGGCACTTGCAAGTTTATCGTGTTCGGCTTGGGAAAGAAGATCGGACGCAATATCGCTTGCCCTACAAGTTTTATCGGCAATAACCATAATTTCGCTCGGGCCTGCAATCATATCAATAGAAACCATACCGAAAACTTGTTTCTTGGCTTCCGCCACGAAAGCGTTTCCCGGTCCAACGATTTTATCTACCTTTGCAATCGTTTCCGTACCGTAAGCAAGCGCCGCTATTGCTTGCGCTCCGCCCACCTTATAGATTTTATCTACACCTGCTATGCTTGCCGAAACGAGTATTGCGGGATTTATCTTACCCTGTCTATTCGGCGGTGTAACGATTGCTATTTCACTAACGCCCGCTATCTTTGCGGGAACTGCGTCCATCAATACGGTGGACGGATATACCGCCGTACCACCCGGAACGTATAACCCTGCCTTTTCTACGGGGATTATCTTTTGCCCTAAAATAACGCCGTCCTTATCTATTTCAAAACCTTTACGGATTTGTTTTTCGTGGAATAATCGAATATTTTTTTCGGCTTTTTTTAATATCTCAATAAATTCAGGTTCAACTAAACCGAACGCTTCTTCTATCTCTTTTTGAGTAACGATTAGGCTATCGAGTTTTACCTTATCGAATTTCTCGGCGTATTCGTAAAGGGCTTTATCACCGTTTACTTTAACGTTTTCGATAATTTCCGAAACAACCGACTGCACGTCTACCTTAGGCGTTACCCTTGAAAATATTTGATTTTCGGAAACGTCGCCATACCTTAAAACTTTAATCATGTTTATTTCTCCGCTTGCATGGAAAGGCTTTTCATAATTTCTTCAATCGGCGCGCTTTTAAACTTAAAGTTTGCCTTATTAGCAATAAGTCTTGCACTTATAGGAACTATTTCTTCTATAACGGTAAGGTCGTTTTCTTTTAAGGTAGTTCCCGTTTCAACTATATCGACTATAACGTCTGAAAGACCTAATATAGGCGCTATTTCTATCGAGCCGTTAAGATGAATTATATCAATATCTCTACCGAGCGAAGAATAATAATTTTTTGCTATGTTCGTAAACTTTGTAGCGACGGTAAGCGTCTTTTTATTATCGTCGCAAAAATCTTTTTTTGCAGCGACAGCCATCCTGCACTTGCCTATGTTAAGGTCTAAAAGTTCATAGACGTCGGGCGAATATTCTAAAAGAATATCTTTCCCTGCAACGCCTATATCGGCGGCGCCACGTTCGACGTATATAGCGACGTCCGACGGCTTTACCCAAAAATATCGCACCTGCTTTTCGGCGTTTTCAAATATCAGTTTTCTATTATTTTCTTTTATAGACGGGCATTCGAAACCTGCTTTTTCAAACATGGCGTAAACCTTTTCGCCAAGCCTGCCCTTTGGTAATGCAACGTTAAGCATATCAGTTCTCCTTTTTGAGCGTAACCATCTTTCCGTAACGAAGTTTTTCCGGCACAACTGCTTGCGCCGACACCGAAAGCCCTTGTTTAATAAAGGAATTTACCGTTTCTTCTATTGTTTTTAGACTAACGCCCTTTTCATAAACAACCAAAACGTCTACGTCTAACTTATTATCGTTTTCGTCAAGGCGTTCTAATAAATCAAGGTAAACGGCAAACCCTATCGCGCTTTCATTTCTTTTCATCTTGCGCATAAGTTTATCGTACTGTCCGCCCGAAAGTATACCCGTCGGAATTCCACTTACAAACCCCTTAAACACTATGCCGTTATAATATTTCATATCGTTTATAACCGAAAAATCTATACGGACGTTTTTAATACCTGCTCTGATTAGTTCCAAACAAACGCTTTTAAGTTGATTAACAGCATCTTTTGTATACTCGTTTTCAAAAATTTCAAGTTTAGGCAAAACGTCTTCTATAACCCCGTAAGTCGACACCAAAGCGGTTAACACTTTTTTATCTTCTTCGCAAACGTTTTCCTTTTCGCACACCAAGTCTATTCCGTGCGAATTTTTATTTTCTATGCAGTCAAGTAAAATATTCGTACTCTCGGTCGATAAATTTATCTTTTCCATTATACCCGATACAATCCCTAAATGCGAAATATCTAACACGGAATTTTCCGAAATAGTCGTTAAACTTTTACTTGCAAGCATTAAAACTTCATAAATGCAATAATCGTCTACGTCACCAAGACATTCTAAACCGACCTGCATGATTTCCTTAAACGATTTAGTGCCTTTACTCACCCTGTAAACGTTTTCGTCGTAATATACCTTTTTAACGCCACCTTCGTTTCTACTGTTCTTAATGATAGAAAGCGTCACGTCGGGTTTAAGCGCCATAAGTCTTCCGTCTGTATCGGTAAAGGTAATAACGTTTTCGGAAACGAGAAAGTCTTTATTGCGAACGTAAAGGTCGTATTCTTCAAACTTGCTCATCTTAAACTGCGAATAGCCGTATTTACTGTAAAGTGAACGGAGAACAAATTCCGCTCTTTCGCCACTTCTAAAAACCGTAGATAAATCTTTCACCTTACTTTTCTCCCTTGTCTATTCTATCAAGAACGGTTTTGTAACCGCCACCACCGTACATAATGCACTTGTTTACCCTGCAAATAGTAGTGGTGCTTGCGCCCGTTTCTTTAACAATCTCTTGATAACTTTTTTTATTGCTAAGCATAGACGCAACTTCTAATCTTTGCGATATATCACGAAGTTCTTTTATCGTACAAATATCTTCAAAGAACTTCCTACACTCTTCTTCACTCTTTAATTCTAATATGGCTTTATAAAAATTTTTCAATTCTTCGGTAAAAAAATTTTCCATTTTTCCACTTCCTTGATTTGATGTTTATCATTTTAGCACGATAAAGCGGTAAAGTCAATAGATTTGTACAGGGATTTTTGTTGTTTTTTATTTAAAATAAGAAAAGACGGCAAAATAGTCGCTATTCCCGTAGGGAATTGCGACAACTAAATA
>CASDPM010000104.1 GCA_949282465.1 uncultured Bacillota bacterium | reverse complement strand
GCATAACGAAGTTTATAAGCCGTTTTTTATGTTGAGTTCACGCTCCTTACGATACCTTTCCACCGCTTTTAGATACTTTTCAGATAAAGATAAAGTATAGCGTTGCTTTTCTTCGTAAGAAAGGCTATCGAATTCAGTTTTATCGGTAAGTCTGCCGATAGCGTTGGAAACTTCGCCTTCCTCGTCTAAAAGTTTCTTAACTCGACGGTAGAATATTTCGTCTTCTTCTTGATGATTTCTAATATTATCGTTTACCACCTGAGTATAATATTCTTTTACCTTAGATTGCGAAATCCCTTCTTCTTTAGCACGGGTAAGTTCTTCGTTTAATCCTTTGTGATACGCCTGCCAAAAGCCTTGTTTTAATCTCTTCTTGGCTTCTTTGCAGTACTGTTTTAAGGTTTTTTGTTCTTCACCCATACTTTTACTCCAAATATGATATTTTTCGACGTTATTAAACAAATTTTTTAAGCAAAAAATAAAACCTACCGATTGGTAGGTTTACTTTTTTTAGCCTTTGATACTGCGCTTTCTTGCTGCTTCCGATTTTTTCTTTTTTCTTACGGAAGGTTTTTCGTAATGTTCTTTCTTTCTCAAATCACCGATAATGCCGTCACGAGAACATTTTCTCTTAAAACGTCTCAATGCGCTATCGATATTTTCGTTTTCACCAACTCTAACTGTAGACATCCCTTTCAACCCTCCTTTGCCCTATGGCGTTTCGGTAGTGCTTTATTTAGCATAGATAGTATACAAAACCGACTTTATTTTGTCAAGGAAAATAACGCTAAAACTTTTTATTTTTTCCATTAAGCAGGGGTCCAACCCATTTTTTGCCCCGACAAAATGTGAATATGCAAATGGAAAACCGTTTGCCCTGCATCGTCACCTTGGTTGATTACTAAACGGTAGCCGTTAGTAAGTTCAAGTTCTTTTTCAAGCGTGGGGATTTTACTTAAACATCTTCCGACCAAGGCAGTTTGTTCGGCGTCCATTTCGGAAAGAAGTTTAAAGTGGCTTTTGGGAATACACAAAAAGTGGTTCTTTGCCTTGGGATCGATATCTTTAATGACTATCATATCGGCATCTTCATACAATTTGGTAGCGGGAATTTCACCTGCTATAATTTTACAAAACAAACAATCTTTCATAATTTTCTCCTTTTTATTTATCAAATAAGTTGAGCGATTGCGCCGTCCTTATACGGTTTAACCACCTTAACTTTTACAATATCGCTCGTAACCTTAAAGTCTTTTACGTACAAACGCAAATAGTTTTCCGAATAGCCTTCGGCAAACCCGTCCTTTTCTTCTTCAAATAAAAAGTCTAAGGTTTTTCCACTCATAGCCGTTGCAAAAGCAAGTTTCTTCTCTTGCTTTTTCGCTATAAGTTTTGCTTGCCGTTCTTTTTTGATTTCGGGGGGCAAGTCTTTCATTTCATACGCCTTCGTTCCCTGTCTTGGACTGAAAATAAAGGGATGAATATCGGTAAAGTTTACCCTATCAACAAGTTCCATCGTCTTAATGAAATCTTGATCCGTTTCGCTTGGGAACCCCACTATTATATCGGTGGTAATTCCGGCATCGGAAAAATATTTTTTTATCAAGCAAGTTTTTTGATAATATTCTTCCGCCGTGTAGTGGCGATTCATTGACCTTAAAACGTTATCCGACCCCGACTGCAAGGAAAGATGGAAGTGCGGGGCAAAATTTTTAAGATTTTTTAGTGCCATCAAAAATTCATCATCTATAACGCCGACTTCTAACGAGCCAAGTCTAATACGGCAATCAACGCCTGATAGCCGTTTAATAAGCCCCGTTAAACCTTGCCCGTTAAAAGAATACGCCGAAAGGTTTATTCCGTTTATAACCGCTTCTTTGGGGTTTATAATCTCTATCTCGCGTATTACGTTTTCGGGATCACGACTTCTACTTCGACCACGAAGATAAGGCACTATACAATAACTACAAAAATTATTACAACCGTCTTGAACCTTAACGTAAGAACGCGTACGGAGCGTTTTTACGGTATTAAGTTCTTCAAACTCGGTGGGCATATCAAACAGTTTAACACCCGTTTGATCAAGCATATCGAGAATTTTATTTTTTGAAAACGAACCTGTGATAAGGCTTATATTTTCTTTATCAGCAAAACTCTGTGCATTTTTTTGCACGGCGCAACCCGTAAAGATAATGCGGGCGTTAGGATTTAATTTTGTAATCCTGCTAACCATTTGACGGGATTTCTTTTCCGCTTCTGCCGTTACGGCGCAAGTGTTTACAATATAAAGATCGGCAAATTCCAAACGGTCACTAACGGTATAGCCACGCTGTTTTAAGCCTGCTATCAAAGAGTCGCTCTCGCACTCGTTTACCTTACAGCCGAGCGTAAAAACTACCGCCTTCATAAACTTTCCTTTTGCATGACGAGTGCCGACCACTCGCCTTTAATTTTTTCTTCCACAAAGGTAAACCCTGCGTCTAAATAAGCCTTTTTAACCTTATCAAGCCTATCTTTTAAGATACCACTTAAAATGATAATACCTTTCCCTTTTAGATTTTCGCCTATGTATGGCGCGAAAGCGATTAAAACTTCCGCCATGATATTGCATACTATAACGTCGCCTTTAACGGTATTATCGTCTAGCAAGTTTTTAAGAATTACCTTGCCGTTCGTTACGCCGTTTAACTTCATATTGTGTTCGGTAGCGACTATTGCACATTCGTCAATATCGGTCATAACCACTTCGTTAGCACCGAGTTTGCTTGCGACTATTCCTAAAATACCACTACCGCAACCGACGTCTAAAACGGTGTCGGAATTAACGACGTATTTATTAAGATAATCCACGCACATAGACGTGGTTTCATGCTCGCCCGTGCCGAACGCCATATTAGAATCGAGAAGAATTTTTATCTCTCCGTCCTTAGGCGTATAATCTATCCATTCGGGAACGATTACCGTTTTGCCGATAGGAATAGGCTTAAAGTGTTCCTTCCATTGTTCTTTCCATAAATCCCCGTCGACTATTCGGCGCACCGTTTCAAGCGAGCCTAAATCAAGGTCTGAGTTTGCTTTTAAGTTAAAAAGTTCCAACTCTACCTGTGCGACTGTTTCGGGGCTCTCTTCGGGGAAATAACCTTTTACGATAACCGTTTTATCGCCCGATAAAACTTCGTCGTCTATATAGTCCCACGCTTTGCCCGTTTTGGAAAGCGCAATAACGTCTTCTATATCGTTTATAACTACGCCACTATCGGAATAGTTCCAAAATACGTCGGAAACAAGTTCGCTACCAAGGTGTGTAGTATAAACGGTAAGTTCAATAAATTTACTCATAATTCTTATTTATAAGGATTTTCCCCGTACATTGATTCTATATTGTCTTTATACTGTTTCATTTGCGGACTTTGCTTAAAGTCGAATTCATCATCAAAAGTTTCTATCGCCTTTCTTTGTGCCTTGGTAAGTTTTGTGGGAACTTCTACGTTTACTACTATGTAAAGGTCGCCCGTTCCCCTTGTGGACTTTATACCTTTACCGCGAACGAAAAATACCTTTCCGCTTTGCGTACCTTCGGGTATAACGTAGTCTATCGTAGTGTCTATAAGCGGAATTTTTACCTTTCCGCCAAGCGTTGCAATCTTAAAACTTATAGGTACTTCTACGTAAAGGTCGAAATTCTTACGCTTGAATATCTTGCTGTTTTCAACTCTCATTACGATAATAAGGTCGCCTGCCGGACCACCGTTACGACTTGCCTCACCAAAGCCTGCTTTCCTTATATAACTGCCCGTATCAGCGCCTGCGGGTATATCCAAAGTTACGGTCGTGTTAACTTTATTATAGCCTTTACCCTTACAAGTTTGGCAAGTTTCTATAATCTTTCTACCCGTCCCCTTACACTCGTCGCACGCGCGAACGTTTACCGAACGGAAAAAGCCGTTATTCGTCGTATACTGAACTTGCCCCGTTCCATTACAACGTTCACAAGTTTTATACGCCGTGCCACCCTTTGCGCCCGTACCTTTACAGTCTGTACACGGTTCGTTCCGAGAATAACTAACTTCTCTACGGCAACCCTTTGCAGCGTCTAAGAAACTTAAAGTAAGTTCAATGGTTATATCTTCGCCTTTTGTTTTAGTTTTAGCACGCTGACGGCCACCACCAAAACTGCCGAAAATATCACCGAATATATCGCCGAAACCACCAAAGTCCCCGCTAAAACCACTAAATCCGCCTGCGCCACCGCCACCGAATCCGCCCATATTACCGTTAGGATCGCCGAAAGTGTCGTAGTTTTTCCTCTTAGTATCATCAGACAAAACTTCGTTCGCTTCGTTTATTTCCTTAAACTTTTCCGCCGCGACAGGATCGTTAGGATGTAGGTCGGGGTGATATTTTTTTACCTGTGTACGGTAAGCCTTTTTTATCTCGTCGGGAGTGGCGTTCTTGCTAACGCCTAAAATTTCGTAATAATCTTTTGCCATAAAAAAATTCCCTTAATTACGCATAAACTGAAAGGCGAAAATTCGCCTTTCAGTATGCAAGTTAAATAATATTCTAAACTTAATTAAAATTAGTTTTGGTGAAATTCCGTACCGTCGTCGCTATCGCCACCGTTGGGGTTTTCACCTGCACCGTTAGGATTTACGCTTTGGTAAACCTTACTGAAAACTGCCTGCGATACTTCGGAAAGTTTTTCCGTAGCCTTAACTATTCTATCGTTATCGTTACTTTCAAGTTCAGTTTTAGCAAGTTTTATCTCTTCTTCAAGTTGAGCCTTGTCTTCACTACTTATCTTGTCACCCAAATCTTTTAACGACTTTTCTATCGAGAAGATAAGTCCGTCAAGTTTGTTGTGGTTATCAACTGCTTCCTTACGCTTTTTATCTTCTTCTTCGTATTGTTTTGCTTCGTTTACTGCCTTTTCGATTTCAGCGTCGGAAAGGTTTGTTGATGCAGTAATAGTGATATTTTGAGATTTACCCGTACCCAAATCTTTTGCCGAAACGTTTACGATACCGTTAGCGTCAATATCAAAAGTAACTTCGATTTGCGGTACGCCACGGGGAGCGGGTGCAATTCCGGTAAGTTCAAATCTACCGAGAGTTTTGTTGTCTTTTGCAAATTCTCTTTCACCTTGCAAAATGTGAATATCAACTGCGGGTTGGTTATCGGCAGCAGTAGAGAAAACTTGCGATTTCTTTACGGGAATAGTGGTGTTTCTTTCAATAAGTCTAGTGCATACACCGCCGAGCGTTTCGATACCGAGCGACAACGGAGTAACGTCCAAAAGAAGAACGTCCTTAACTTCACCGGATAATACACCAGCTTGAATAGCAGCGCCGATTGCAACGCATTCGTCGGGATTGATACCCTTGAAAGGTTCTTTACCCGTTACCTTTCTAACCTCGTCGATAACTGCGGGAATACGTGTAGAACCACCTACGAGTATAACTTTGTCGATTTCCGAGTAAGAAAGTTTAGCGTCGTCCATAGCCTTTTTCAAGGGGGTTATGGTCGCCGAAACGAGATGTGCGGTAAGCGTATCGAATTTTTGTTTAGTAATATCTACGTCCAAGTGTTTAGGTCCGGTTGCATCAGCCGTGATAAAGGGCAAGTTTACGTTTGTTTGGCTCATACCGGAAAGTTCGATTTTTGCCTTTTCAGCAGCCTCTTTAAGTCTTTGCATAGCGAGTTTATCGCCCGACAAATCTATACCTTCTTTTGCCTTAAATTCTGCGATAAGATAATCCATTATGCATTTATCGAAGTCGTCACCACCGAGCATGTTGTTACCGTGTGTTGCCAAAACTTCGAAAACGCCGTCGCCGATTTCCATAATAGAAACGTCGAACGTACCACCACCAAGGTCGTAAATGATAACCTTTTGGGTTTTGCCTTCTTTATCAAGACCATATGAAAGTGCCGCAGCGGTAGGTTCGTTTATAATACGCAAAACGTTAAGACCTGCGATCTTACCTGCATCCTTAGTTGCTTGACGTTGACTGTCTGAAAAATATGCGGGAACGGTTATAACCGCGTCGGTAACCGTACCGCCCAAATAACTTTCAGCATCCTTTTTAAGTTTGGTAAGTATAATAGCCGAAATTTCTTGCGGTGTATAATCTTTACCGTCAATATTAACTTTATAATCGCTACCCATGTGGCGCTTAATTGATGAAATCGTTCTTTCGGGGTTAGAAACCGCTTGACGCTTTGCAACTTGACCAACAAGTCTTTCGCCGTCCTTTTGGAAAGCAACTACCGACGGGGTCGTTCTAGAACCTTCGGCGTTAGCGATAACTATGGGTTCACCGTTTTCCATAACGGCTACGCACGAGTTTGTTGTACCTAAATCTATACCTATTGTTTTCATAATAAAATCTCCTTATTTTTCTTTATTTTACCACGCTTACTTTTGCGTATCTTACAATTTTATCTTTTATTTTATAACCCTTTTGGAACACTTGTTTAACGGTGTCGGGTTGATCGCCTTCGTCGCATTCAACTTGCATAATGGCTTCTGCAATCGTCGGGTCGAAAACTTCACCTATCGGATTGATTTCTTCAACTTCAATACTCTTTAACGTATCGTCGTATTTTTGCTTAATCTTTTTAAGCCCTTCAAGCGTTTTTTCATCCAGATCTAAATCCATTGCCCAGTCGAGATTATCACCCACGGGAAGTATCTTGATTAAAAAGTTGGTTTGCCCTTCGTTAAATGCATCCTGCCAAATTTTAGCGTTGCGCTTTTTGTAGTTATCAAACTCGGCAACGTTGCGCATCCACTTATCTTTATATTCGTCCGCTTGTTTTTTAGCAGTTTCTAGCGCAAGTTTTAGCGCTTGTTTTTCTTCGATAAGCGATTGTTCTTTTTCGGATAATTCCACGATTGTTTCTTCCGTAGTTTGTTCCGTTTCCGCAACGTTTTCTACGGGCGTTTCAGTTTCGGGCATGTTTTCCGATTTGTTCTTGTTCTCTTCCATTTCTATATCCTTTATTTATTTTTTATAATGTCTTCTAAAATTTTACCTACGCCTTCTAACACGGAAACAACCTTTTGATAATCCATGCGAAGTGGCCCTATAACGCCGTAAGTCCCTAAATTTATTCCACTTGCCGAATATGTTGCGGTAACAAGCGAACAGTCTGACGGCATGTCCTTTCCTTCTGTATTACCGATTTTAATACTTATTTCAATATCGTCGTTATCTTCGGAAAGCAATCCCACGAGTTTATCTTTACTAGTTATTACCGACAAAAAGTTTTTTACCTTTTCCGAATCGTTATACTCTGGGTGGTTAAGTATCTTGCCTTCACCTTCCGTAATAACGTCGGGCGAGTGGTTGGCTATATAATCTTCAATCGCACTCATAACGTTTGCAAAGATTTCTCTATACCCTTCGAACTCTTCGGCAACCACCTTATCAAGATTAACTATCTCACCAAACGCCTTACCGACGAAAAGTTTTGAAATCATCCTTGCGGCATCTTCAATTTGCGCGTCGGTCATGGAAAGCGGTATATTTATGAACCTATCACGAATAAGCGTGTTTTCGGTTACGATTAGCAAAAGCGCTTGGTTTGGCTTATGACGGAAAATGTCTATCTTAACAACTACTTCCTTATCGCTATGCGACGCGTAGCCGACCGAAGTATAATCGGTCAAATCGCTTATAACCTTGACGGCGTTTTGTACGACTTCTTCCAAATTATCGACGTGCGCCATAAACGCTTCCTTAATCACGGCGAGTTCTTTTGTGGAAAGTTTACTCTTATCCATAAGTTCGGTAACGTAGAGTTTATACGCTTCTATCGACGGAACACGACCACTACTCGTGTGCGGTTGCGATAAATAACCTAACTCTTCAAGTTGCGCAAGTTCACTCCTTATCGTTGCGGAACTTATAGGCGTAAGATACTTTTCTGTAATAGTTTTGCTGGAAACGGGTTGAGCAGTAGAAATATAATCGTCCACAACTAATTGCAGAATTTTCTTTTTTCTCTCGGAAAGTTTCATCCTTTCACCCCTTTGGCAATATCAAAAGTTGTTTGTTAGCACTCTTTATAGTTAACTGCCAACTTTTGAGATAATTGTACACTTAATATGCGCAGTTGTCAAGAGATTTAAGACAAAAGCGCAAAAAATTTTTTTAATAAAAAAACTCCCCCGTTTCACGAGAGAGCTTTATGTTTTTATTTTACTTATATATCCACTTATATATAACTTATTTACGAACTGCGCCGTTACCTTTTACGATATATTTCGTAGTAACTAGCGCACCCAAGCCCATAGGTCCACGAGCGTGAAGTTTTTGCGTGCTTATGCCTATTTCCGCACCTAAGCCGAAAACAAAACCGTCGGTAAATCTTGTAGATGCGTTATGGTATACGGTAGAAGCGTCGATTGCGTTTTGGAATTTTACGGCGTTATCAATATTTTCAGTAACGATTGATTCTGAGTGATGAGTACCGTGTTCGTTGATATGCGCTATCGCTTGTTCCAAAGAGTTGACCGTTTTAACTGAGATTATTGCGTCGCCGTACTCGGTATAAAAATCGTCTTCGTTAGCGTGCGATAAATATTCATAGCCGTTAAGAATATTATACGAATATTCGTCGGCGCGTATTTCCACCTGCTTTTCTTTTAATCTTTTAGCAATAAGCGGAAGTGCTTTTGATGCAATCTTTTGGTGAACTACTATTGATTCGCAAGCGTTACAAACGCTATAACGCTGGGTTTTGGCGTTAAAAATTATTTCCGCCGCCATATCTACGTTAGCAAACTCGTCTACGTAAACGTGGCAATTACCCGTTCCCGTTTCAATAATCGGAATAGTAGAATTTTCTACTGCCGAGCGTATAAGTGATGCGCTACCGCGTGGTATAAGAAGGTCTACGTATTTATTGAGTTTCATAAATTCGATAGTCGTTTGCCTTGACGTATCTTCAATAACCGAAACGGCAAACTCGTCTATACCGTGTAATTTTAGTGCCTGCCTTATAACGCTTACCATGGCGATATTAGAATTTATAGCGTCGCTACCACCCTTTAATATAACGGCGTTCTTGGTCTTAAAACAAAGGGCGAAAGCGTCGGCAGTTACGTTTGGGCGAGCCTCGTAAATAATACCTATTACGCCAAACGGCACAGTCCTTTTTTCTACGCTTATGCCTTGCTGTTTGTTTTCGTAAGTATAAACCACTTTATCGAGGGGTGTGGCAAGGGTTGCAACTTGTTCAATACCTTCCGCAACGTCTTCTATAACCTTATCCGAAAGCAACAATCTATCTTGAAACGACGCGCTTTTGCCCGACTTGACTGCATTTTCCATATCAATGGCGTTTTGTTCTTTTAGATACTCTTTATTTTCCCTTATAAGGCGAGCCGAAGTAAGCAAAACTTCGTTAAGAGTGGCGTCGGAAACTTCTATCAACGTGCTTGATGCTTGCCTTGCTTTTTTACCGAGTGTAATTAAATCCATAACTTATTTCTCCTTTTTACTACCGAAAATCCTTTTGAGTTTATTTATAACTCTAACTCGCAAGAAAAATAATTTAAGCCTTACCTTTCGAATAAATTTACGACCATACCAACGTTCAACTTGTTTAATATATTTAGGGTCGGTACATTCTATACATTTTTTCCCGCGGAAAAAAGAGTGCATTACGCCGATTACTTGTTCTTCCTTTACAGGTTCTAAATCATATTGACTATCACCGCACATAATATACCCGTCTTCGGTAACTTGCATTACGCGATGAAGAACGTAATTCCCTTGCGGACGAATATAAAGCGCAACGTCCATAGGTTTAAGTCTTTCGGTTTTTTTCAAAACAACGACCGACTGACCCGCATTTTTTAACGTGGGCCACATACTATTTCCACCCGGAACAAACCCGAGTACGCCGTTTTTTTCAAGTTCTAACTTGTAATCGTTCATAATAACACTATTATACATTACAAAAATAATTTTGTCTACAAAACAAAAAAGAAAGTGTTTTCAAAAGCACTTTCTTTTCAACTTGTTTTTATTCTTTTGCCTTGCTTTCGCAATATAAGCAACGGTAAACCCTGTTCTCTTTATCAGCAAGGAAGAAGATATGTTCTATACCTTGTTCTACGCTAGTAATACAACGGGGATTTCTACACTTGATAACACCCTTTACCGTTTCGGGAAGTTTTAAGGTGTGTTTATCAATAATCTTTCCGTCTTTAATCACGTTTACGGTTGCACCTGGATCAAGATAACCGAGCACGTCGAGATTAAGTTCTATATCGGCGTCTATCTTGATAATATCTTTCTTGCCTTTCTTTACGCTTGCGACGTTTCTTATAAGCGCAACGGGGCAATCTTTTTCGTCCAAAGACAAGAAGTTGTAAATTTCAATACCCTTGCCTGCTTCGATATGGTCGATAACTATTCCGTTCTTTATTTCGTCGATTTTCATTTCTTTTTCCCCCGTTAGTTAATACCTAAAAGTTTAAGAATAAGTGCCATTCTAATAAGTCTACCGTTCTTAACCTGCTCAAAGTAGCACGCTCTCGGATCGTCGTCAACGTCTACCGAAATTTCGTTTACTCTGGGTAGCGGATGAAGAATTATCATATCTTTTTTAGCGTTACTTAATTTTGCAAGGTTTAAGATATAACTATCTTTAAGTCTTACGTAATCGTCTTCGTTAAAGAACCTTTCCTGTTGAACTCTGGTCATATAAAGTACGTCGAGCGAAGGCATTGCTTCTTCCAAACTCTTGGTTTCAACGTATTCCATACCGAACTTATCTAAAACGTCCTTCTTAATATAGTCGGGAAGTTTCAATTCGTCGGGCGAAATAAGAACGAACTTAATGCCCGTATATCTTGACATTGCTTGAATAAGCGAATGCACCGTTCTACCAAATTTAAGGTCACCGCAAAGCCCTATGGTAAGATTATTAAGTCTACCGAACTTTCTCTTAATAGTCAAAAGGTCGGCAAGCGTTTGCGTGGGGTGGTTATGTCCACCGTCACCAGCGTTGATAACGGGAACTTCCGAACGGAAAGTTGCAACGAGCGGAGCGCCTTCCTTAGGATGACGCATAGCGATAATGTCGGAATAGTTACTTACTACCCTAATGGTATCCGAAACGCTTTCACCCTTACTCGACGAAGACGAACTTGCCGAAGAGAAACCTAAAACGCTACCGCCAAGACTTAACATTGCCGATTCGAAAGAAAGGCGAGTTCTTGTAGACGGTTCAAAAAATAACGTTGCGAGTTTTTTATATTTACATTTTTCTCTATAATCGTCGGGGTTAGCCAAAATATCTTCTGCGGTTGCTATAAGTTGGTCAATTTCTTCAACCGATAAATCGAGAATTGATAATAAATGTCTCATATCAGTTCTCCTTTATCCAACTTTCATCCGACGGATTGTCACGGAATTTTTTAAGTCTTACAACGTCCTTTTCTTGAATATAGCCCGTTTGAGCGGCAACTTCAATTACCGTATCAAAATCGGTAAGACTTACGTTTTTTACGTCCGCAGCAGCAAGCCTTTCCAAGCCTTTTTTCATGCCGTAAGTGTAGATGCTTACTATACCTAAAACTTCTGCACCTGCTTCACGAAGAGCGTCAACAACGTCGATACAACTTCCACCCGTCGAGATAAGGTCTTCAATAACTACTACCTTTTGTCCTTTTTCCAACTTTCCTTCTATGCGATTGTTTCTTCCGTGGTCTTTATTGCTACCACGAACGTAACCCATAGGTATTCCTAAAATATGACCTGCGATTGCTGCGTGAGCAATACCTGCCGTACTCGTTCCGAAAAGCGCTTCGGCGTCGGGATATTCCCTTTTTACCGTATCGGCTATCGCTTGTTCTACGATATTTCTTTCTTCAACCGAAGTGAGAATAAGTCTGTTATCGCAGTATATAGGACTTTTTATTCCACTAGCCCACGTAAAGGGTTCGTCGGGACGTAAAAACACCGCTTTAATTTTCAATAAGCAACTTGCTACCTTCTTTGCAACTTCGTTCATAAT
>CASDPM010000103.1 GCA_949282465.1 uncultured Bacillota bacterium | reverse complement strand
GCAAGCATAATATCAGATTCTTTAATAGCGCCTGCCGCAGCGTGAATTACGCTAACCTTAACTTCTTCGTTAGAAAGTTTTTCAAGCGACTGTTTAACTGCTTCAACCGAACCTTGAACGTCGGCTTTAACGATAATGTTAAGCGTTTTTATATCGCCTTCGGCAATCTTACTAAATACGTCGTCAAGCGTAACCATTTGCGACGCTTTAAGCATATTTTCTCTTTCTCTATTCTTTCTTTCTTCGGCAACGAGTTTAGTAAGTTTTTCATGTTCAACGGCGTAGAGAATATCACCTGCGTTAGGCACTTCGTCCAAACCCATAATAGAAACGGGAGTAGACGGACCTGCCGAAGTAATCTTCCTGCCCTTGTCGTCGTTCATTGCCCTTATCTTACCTGTAACCGTGCCAACGACTACGCTATCAGTAACTTTAAGCGTACCGTTTTGAACGAGTATAGTTGCAACCGGACCTTTACCTTGGTCAAGTTTTGCTTCGATAACGACGCCTTTTGCCTTTCTGTTGGGGTTTGCTTTCAAATCCTTAATTTCGGCAAGAAGGTTAACGTTTTCCAAAAGGTTTTCCATACCTTCACCCGTCTTTGCCGAGATAGGACAAACGATAACGTCGCCACCCCATTCTTCGGGAAGAAGTCCGTGTTCGGTAAGTTGAGTTTTAATTCTTTCAGCGTTAGCCTCGGGCTTATCGATTTTGTTTATTGCAACGATAATCGGAACGTCCGCCGCCTTTGCGTGGTTAATAGCCTCTATCGTTTGGGGCATAATTCCGTCGTCAGCCGCTACTACGAGAATAGCAATATCGGTTGCTTGCGCACCCCTTGCACGCATTGCCGTAAACGCAGCGTGGCCAGGCGTATCAAGGAAAGTTATTACCTTGCCACCAACCGAAACTTGGTAAGCACCTATGTGTTGCGTTATACCACCTGCTTCGCCGGCGGTAACGTTAGTCTTTCTAATTCTATCAAGAAGTGAAGTCTTACCATGGTCAACGTGTCCCATAACGGTAACTACGGGCGGACGGCGAACAAGACTTGCTTCGTCGTCAACTTCGTTGCCAAACCCTTCGCTCAACACGTCTTCGGCAGTTTTGTCGAGTTTTAATTCGAGTTCAACGCCTATGTCGGCAGCAATAAACGCAGCGGTATCAAAGTCGATAGAGTCGTTTATCGTCTTCATGATGCCTTCTTTGAAAAGGCGTTTGGTAATTTCCGCCGCCGTGATACCGATTTTTTCCGATAATACTTTAAGCGGAATCATTTCGGTAGTCATAACAGCCTTTTCTATTTTGATTGCCGTAACTTCCGTCTTCTTTTCCTTTTTAGCGGGACGGGCTTTACGGTAACCCGTCTTATTTTCATCAAAATCGTCTATATCAACTTGATTTTTGATAAGTGATCTCTTATTAATAGTACGCTTTTCTTCGTAATTCTTTTCGTTAACTTGTTTCTTTTTGCCGAAACTTCTCTTGTCAACGGTAGGAACGATAGGCGGAGCGACGTAAGTTTCGCGTGGTTTTTTAGCGCCACCAGAAACGTTGCCACCTGCCTTGTTAAACTGCGGTCTTTCAGGTCTATCACCACTTTGACCTTTGTTAAATCCACCCTTATCGCCCTTGTTGTAACCTTCACGCGGAGTTTTTGCAGGACGGTCGTTAGTAATAGGTCCTTCTCTACGTACGATAAACGAAGGTCTAGGTGCTTCCTTAACCACGTATTCCTTTCTTTCCGTTTCAGCGGGTTTAGTTGCAGGCGTAGGCTCGGGTTTGGGTTCTTCCGCTACTGGCTTTGGTTCAACCTTTTCAGTAGGTTCAACCACGGGTTTATCAACCTTTTCTTCCACCACGGGCGTTTCTACTTTAACTTCCTTTTCAGGTTCAGTTGAAACTACGGGTTCTTCAACCTTTTCAACAACTTCTTCCGTCGCCTTTTTAGCGAAGT
Source organism: uncultured Bacillota bacterium (assembly GCA_949282465.1). Lineage (GTDB taxonomy): Bacteria > Bacillota > Clostridia > Christensenellales > Borkfalkiaceae > UBA1259. The sequence continues at coordinate 1,840 of CASDPM010000103.1, read as the reverse complement.
CTTTTATTTTTTCTTCAAGACGGGTTTTTACCGACTTGACACCTGCGACTGATTGATTTGCAGAATTTTGTAATTCTTGCAAAGCACCACCCGTCAAGAGTTCGTTGATTTTTTTCAAACTTTCGTTACGAATTTCTTTCTTTTCAGCCATTAAATTTCTCCTATCTTCTCACGATAAAATCATTTTCCGCATTGTCAACAATTGTTTGAGCAAGCCCCTTATCCGCTATCGCCATTACTTTGGAATTTTCTCTATGAGTATACTCTTCCAAATTGCGATTAACACTTATATATAAACTACAACCAAACCGCTTTGCTAACTTTTCGGCATCTTTAACCGTGTTTTCGCTTGCGGTCCTACAAACGAGCATTAAGTGCGCCCTTTTCATAGTGGCTACGGCGTTTACGCCTATCTTATACTTACCCGTTCTCATTGCAAAACCTATAAAGGTTTCTAATTTAGTTTTCTGTTCCAAGGAATTCCGCCTCCAAAGCGTCGTAAACGGTTTCGGGAACGTTGCAGGAAAAGGCGCGGTTCAAAAGTTTTTGCTTTTTGAGTTTTGCCATACATTCCTTATCGGCGCAAATATACGCGCCACGCCCGTTAAGTTTCCCCGTTCTATCGAGTTTAATATCGTCACCCGACTTTACGATACGCATAAGTTCGCGCTTGGGCTTTAACTCTTTGCACGCTATGCACATACGCATAGGTATTTTCTTTTCCATTTTTGTCACCGAATAAATTATTCTTCAATTACATGTTCGCCGTCTTCCGCCAAAGCCACGCTTTCACTCTTAACGTCAATCTTCCAACCGGTAAGACGAACTGCAAGCCTTGCGTTTTGACCGCTTCTGCCGATTGCAAGCGAAAGTTTATCGTCGGGAACGATTACCCTTGCGTTATTTTCACCGTCGAGTTGAATAACCTTGATTACACGTGCAGGCGACAACGCCTTTGCAATAAATTCAAGCGGATCTTCACTCCACGGAATAATGTCGATTTTTTCTCCGCCGAGTTCTGCCACGATAGCGTTAACCCTTGCGCCCTTGTTACCAACGCAAGCGCCGAGTGCATCTACTGCGGGATCTTCGCTATATATTGCGATTTTAGTTCTTTGACCAGGTTCTCTCGCAATGCCTTTAATAACTACTACGCCCTGTCTGATTTCAGGAACTTCGTTCTCAAAAAGGCGTTTAACCAAACCGTTTGCCGTTCTCGAAACGACGATTTGTGCAACCTTACCGCTGTTCTTTACACGCTTAACGTAAACGTTAAGTTTTTGATTGAGTTCGTATTTTTCACCGGGAACTTGGTCCTTGGGTAAAAGCACGCCTTCGATTTGGTTTCCACCGATTTCAACGTAAACGTTACCGTCTTCAATACGGCGTACCGTACAAGTCATAAGTTCGCCTTCTTTATCTTCAAACTCGTTAACGGTGTTTTCGCGTTCAATTTCACGAAGTTTTTGCATAACGACTTGCTTTGCCGTTTGTGCTGCTATTCTACCAAAATCTCTCGTAGCGATTTCGGTAGCGATAACGTCGCCCGCCTTATATTTCTTACCAAGAGCACAAGCGTCTTCAACGCTGATTTCCTTATCGGGATCAACCACTTCGTCAACGACGTTTTTCACGCTATAAATTTTAATACCCTTTTTCTCGGGGGAAAGCCTTACTGCGATTCCGCTTACGTCGCCCGTATGCTTTTTGTAAGCGATAGCCAAAGCGTCTTCCAAAGCCGAAATAAATTCTTCACGGGATATACCCTTTTCTCTTTCCAAAGCGTCAAGTGCTAAAAAGAAATCTTGATTTTGCATTGTTTTTCTCCTCGTTAATAAAC
>CASDPM010000102.1 GCA_949282465.1 uncultured Bacillota bacterium | reverse complement strand
TTATCGGATTTAACGTTCGTCCCGATTCTAACGCAAAACAAATTGCTGAAAAGAGTGGTGTAGACGTTAAACTTTATAGGGTTATTTACGAAGCGATAGAAGACGTTCAAAACGCACTTAAAGGTATGCTTGCACCCAAATATACCGAAACTTATCTCGGTAAAGCCGAAGTTAGAGAAGTGTTCAAAATTTCCGGTGTCGGTCAAGTTGCAGGTTGCTACGTAACCGACGGTAAGATTTCACGTAACGGCAAACTCCGTATTTATCGTGACGACGTTATGATTACCGAAGGTAACGTTCTTCAACTTAAACGTTTCAAAGACGACGTTAAGGAAGTTGCACAAGGTTATGAATGCGGTATGTCTATCGAAAGATTTAACGATATTAAAATCGGCGACTTTATCGAATGTTACTTGGTGGAAGAAACCAAGGCTTAAATTAAAAGGGGTATCTTAAAATTTTATGAATGGCAGAGTAAACAGAACGGACAAACTTAACGGCGAATTCCAAAAGGAAATTTACGATATTATTAGCAGGAAATTAAAAAATCCTTTTATAACCGAAATGTTTTCTATATTGCGTGTTGATACTAGCAAGGACTTATCGCACGCAAAGGTTTACGTTAGCGTTTTTTCAGGCTCTCCCGAGAAAAAGCAAGCGACTTTCGACGCTATTAAGGGTGACGCTAAAAAAATTAGATACGAACTTTCAAAGGTGATTCGCGCAAGAACCGTTCCTGAACTTACTTTTATTTTGGACGATTCTATGGAATATAGCGACAAGATGAACAAACTTTTTCTTAAAATCGAAAAAGGGGAAAAGTAATTTGGTTACCGTTAACGAATTTGCTAAAAAATTAAAGTCGGAAAACTCGGTTGCGATATTTTGCCATGTTCGCCCTGATGGCGATACTATCGGCTCGGCGTTTGCACTAAAATACGCGCTTGAACTTTTAGGTAAAAAAGCCGACGTTTTTTGCGACGATATTATGCCTAAAAAGTTTGATTACTTTGAAAACTCTTTGGCGTTTAAAGAAACGATTGACGGCGTTTATTCGGCTTTCGTTGCCGTGGACGTTTCCGATAACAGTAGAATAGGTCGATTTGAGAGTGAGTTTTTAAGGCATAAAAACACTTATTGTTTAGATCATCACGTTTCAAATACGCGTTACGCTAAAACGACGTGCGTTATTGACAAAGCGTCTAACGTGGAAAATATCTTTGCGCTTATAAACGCTATGGACGTTGAAATAAATAGCGAGATTGCTCAACTTTTGCTTACGGGGATAGTTACCGATACGGGCAATTTTAAGCATAGTAACGTAACTAGCGAAACGCTTTTAGTGGCGTCGGAATTAGTAGAAAAGGGCGCAAAACTTAACGTGATAGTGTATAACAACTTCACAAAACAAACACAAAACAGAGCAAAACTGTTTGGTGAAGTTATGGCAAAAATTAGATATTTTTGCGACGATAGGCTTGGCGTTATAACCGTTCGTAAAGACGATTTTACTAGAACGGGCGCAACTAAGGAAGAAACGGAAGGCTTTATTGATTTCGTTATGGGTATAGATACGGTGGAAGTGGGCGTTTGCCTTATGGAAATGGAAAAAAATAAATTTAAGATTAGTTTCCGTTCCAAGTCTACTGACGTTAACGCCATTGCGAACGTTTTTGGCGGTGGTGGGCACGTTCACGCTAGCGGTTGCCAAATTCACGGCGATTACGAAGAAGTTGTTGATAAAATCCGTTATGCGGTAAGTCAACATTTATTTGATTAAAATGAAAGGTTTTATTAACTTATTAAAGCCCGAAGGTATGAGTTCGGCTTATGCCGTCGGCGCGGTTAAAAGGAAATTCAATATGCCCTGTGGGCATATGGGAACGCTCGATCCTATGGCTTCGGGCGTTTTGCCTGTCGGGATTAGCAAGGCGTCAAGACTGTTTCAGTACCTTTTAGATAAAGAAAAAACGTACGTGGCAGAGTTTAAGTTTGGCTTTACTACCGACACGCTTGACGTTACAGGCAAAACCGAAGCGCAAACTACTGTAATACCGACAGCAAAAGAGATTAAGTCGGTGCTTGGAAATTTTGTTGGTGATATAGCGCAAGTTCCGCCTAAATATTCGGCAAAATGTATTGACGGGAAACGCGGTTATCAACTCGCAAGAAAGGGCGTTGATTTTACTTTGGACGCTAAAACCGTTACGATTTTGGGTATAGAATTACTTTCGCAGGTAGACGAAAATACCTTTACTTTTAAGATTGATTGTAAGGGTGGAACGTATATACGCTCGCTTGCAAGAGATATTGCGCTTTCGGTAGGTTCGCTTGGGGTAATGAGCAAGTTAGAGCGCACAGCAAGTGGAATTTTTAATTTGGCAAACGGCGTTGGTGTGGAAGAGTTTAAGGATAGTGATAACCCCGAAAAGTATATTATTCCCGCCGAAGAAGTAGTTTCATTTGAAAAGTTGATATTGACTAACGAGCGCGCTACTAAAATACTAAACGGCGTGTTTGAAAATTACGGTTATGCCGACGGAATTTATAGGGTTTATAACCAAAACGAATTTTGGGGTATAGGTGAATCAAAACAAGGCGTTTTGAAAATCGTTGCATATGTTAGATAAAAAGAACGTGGTTATTGCGCTAGGTTTTTTCGATAGCGTGCATAAAGGTCACCGTGCGGTTATCGCTACGGCAAAGAAAAAGGCGGAAGACTTGGGTGTTCTTACCGCAGTATTTTCTTTTGCCAAAAACCTTAAAAAAGCGCTTGGATATGCCGAAACCACAGTTTACAGCACGCAAGAGCGTCGTTCTATATTAAAAGGGTTAGGCGTAGAAGAGATTTTGTTTGCGCCCGTAACCAAAAAGTTTTTGTCACTTTCAAAAGAAAAGTTTTTGGATTATCTTAACAATATATATAATGTTAAAGCGTACGTGTGTGGAACTGATTACACCTTCGGTAAAGGCGGACTAGGTAACGTTGAATTTTTAAGACGTTACGCTAAATCACGCGGACAAGAAGTAGTCGTTTGTGAAGACGTTTTTTACGACGGCGAAAAGATTTCCACTACAAGAATTAAAAAGTTACTTACCGATGGAAAGGTGGATATTGCAAACAAACTATTAGATAGGCGTTATTCGGTAACGGGCAAGGTTTTTGAAGATAGAAAGGTTGGTAGCAAACTTGGATTTCCCACGGTTAATATAGAGATAGATGCCGAAAAAACCTGTCTTAAAGACGGGGTGTACGCAGGTGGCGTAACTATAAACGGAAAGTCTTATCGTTCTATAATAAATTACGGGGCGCGCCCGACTTTCGATTTAAATAAAAAACTAGTTGAAGCGCATATAGTAGATTTTAGCGGAATGCTTTACGGAAAACAGTTGACGGTATATTTTAATCATTTCATGCGGGAGATTATAAAGTTTCAGTCGCAGGACGCACTTGTTTTGCAACTGAAAGAAGATTTAGAGTTGATAAGGAGCGGTATTTATGATTAAATTCGGACCGAGTGGTAACTCTTTGGCTTTTCACGAGTCGGGGCTAACTAAAAGTGAAGACTCTGCAATTTGGGTAAAAGAGAAGGGACTTGACTGTTTTGAATATTCCTTTGGAAGGGGCGTTAATTTAAGCGCCGAAAAGGCGTTAAGTATAGGCGAAGCGTTTAAGAACGCCGGCGTTGAGATAAGCGTTCATGCGCCTTATTACATAAATTTTGCAAACCCCGAAGATGAGAACGCCGAAAAATCGTATATGTACGTTATTCAGTCGGCGGAAAAAGTAAAACTCATGGGCGGAAATAGAGTAATTTTTCACCCTGCAAGTCAAGGCAAAATGAGTAGAGAAAAGGCCGTTGCGCTTACGATTGAAAGACTTAAAATTTTGCGTGATAGGATTTACGAACTTAATCTTGACGACGTTATTTACTGCCCAGAAACTATGGGCAAAATAGGGCAAATCGGCACGATTGAAGAAGTTACCGAGTTTTGCAAGATAGATAAGATTTATATTCCCGCAGTAGATTTTGGGCACGTTAACGCAAGGGAATGCGGTAGTTTAAAAACCGAACAAGATTTTCTTGACCGCTTAAATTATATGGTCGACCATCTTGGTTTTGAGAAAATGAAACACTTCCATATACATTTTTCCAAGATAGAATATTCGGCAAAGGGCGAAGTAAGGCACCTTACTTTTGAAGACGACCATTACGGGCCCAACTTCGAACCGCTTGCAAGCGCGCTTAAAAAACTTGGTTTAGA
>CASDPM010000101.1 GCA_949282465.1 uncultured Bacillota bacterium | reverse complement strand
GTTTTGCCAAAATTTCTTTAATATTTTCCATAATAAACCTACTTTGGTATTATAACACAAGCCCGATTTTTTTTCAACTTTCTTATGATTTATATATAAATTTATATTTACTAATATTTGCGAATTGAAAACTTTTATGTTATTATATAAAGGGGTGAAAATTATGAAAAAATGTTGGCTTAATGGTAAAACGGTAATCATTTCTGGTGCAAGTGGCGGTTTAGGTTTTAATATCGCAAAAAGTCTTATAGAAAAATTTGATTGTAAAATTATCGGCATTGACCGTAACGAAACAAAACTAAAAGCAAATATTGAAACCTTAGGCGATAAGAAAGATAACTTTTCCTATTACCTTTTCGACGTATCTGTAAAAGAAAACTGGATCAATTTTAAAAATTCGTTAGAAGAAAAAAACATTATCCCCGACGTTCTTATCAACAACGCAGGAATTATGCTCTCTTTTTCTAAATTCGAGAATTATACTGAAGACGAAATTAACGAAATTATCAATACTAATTTTATATCTTACGTAAATTCAACAAGAATTCTTTTACCACTTCTTAAAAAATCTAAAACACCTGCAATATTAAATATCGCAAGTGTAGCAGGGCTATGCGCCGTAGTTGGACAAAGCATGTATTGTGCCACTAAATTTGCAGTCAAAGGTTTCACGGAAACTTTACAACAAGACTATAAAAAGCAAATGTTTGTAGGTGGCGTATATCCCGGTTTTATAAGAACTAATATTCTTAATCGCCAAAAAACTGACGATAAAACCAGCAAACTTATACAAAAACTAATGAAACCTGTCGGCAAAGCCACAAAAATTATAGTTAAAGGCTTAAAAAAGAAAAAAAAGCGTGTAGTTGTGGGCGTTGACGGACATTTAATGAGATTCTTTTCAAGAATGTTCCCTGTCTTCACACCAAACGTTATCACAAAGGTTTTGAAAGCATCTAAACTACAATTATTTGACGGGGTTTTTAATCAAGGAGACGTTAAATGAAAAGAATACTGACCATACAAGACATTTCATGTGTTGGCAAATGCTCACTTACGGTTGCCCTACCTATAATTTCGGCGTTTGGGGTTGAAACTGCCGTAATGCCCACAGCAGTTTTATCTACACACACGGCGTTTAACAACTTTACTTTTAGGGATTTAACCGAAGATTTAGATGAAATTTCAAACACGTGGAAAAAAGAAAATATAACTTTTGACGGACTTTATACAGGTTATCTTGGATCTTTTAAACAACTAGAAATCGTTTCGAACATATTTGATAAATTTAAAAGCGATAAAAACTTTATTTTAGTTGACCCCGTGATGGCAGACAACGGTAAACTTTATAAGGGGTTTGATAAAGACTTTGCATTACGCATGGCATCACTTTGTGGAAAAGCCGATATAATAGTACCCAACCTTACAGAAGCGTCTTATATGCTAAACGTTCCTTACGTTGATAGTGGCTACAACAAAAATTATATTGAAAATCTTTTGAAAAAACTTACCGATTTAGGGTGTAAAAAAGCCGTTCTAACGGGTGTAAACTTTGGCGATGGGTTACTCGGCGTTTACGGTTACGATAGCCAAACGAACGAATATTTTTTTTATTTTAGAGAGCATTTACCCCAAAGTTTCCACGGCACAGGCGACGTTTTTGCCAGCACTCTTTGCGGAGCATTGACGATAGGCAAAGATTTACAACAAGCGTTAGAAATCGCCGTTGATTACACGGTTGAAAGTATTTATTTAACAATAAAAAACCCCGACCATAACTGGTACGGAGTGGATTTTGAAAACGCTTTTCCATTCTTAATAAACAGGATCAAATAAAAAACGCCCGAACGGGCGTTTTTTTAATCCTTAAACTCGATAAATTTTTCAGGTTTGTGGAAAGTTTCACAAAGCGTTGGATTTACAGCAAGAAGATTTTTATTCATTATCCCACCTTCAGTTTCAATTCTATACGCATTGAATAGTATACCTTTATCAGCTCCGATTTTATCTAACGGCACACTAAAAAACAATTTATAATCACTACCGTTTATTTCAACGTAGGATGTTACGATATTTTCCATCTCAAATAAAGTAAATCCATTTTCGTCTTTAACCACACGTTTACAAAAAACACTATTGTTCGGTGCAACTTCTATTTCAACGTACTCGTAACGATTGCCGTTAAGAGAAATAAACGCTTCACAAACGTCACCTTCAAACAAATTACTATTAAAACCTTCGTGAGCAGAAAATAATTGCGAATCTTTACAATCAAACATAAAACATAAATTACCGTTTTCTTTATAAACGTTAAGTTTTGTATAAAAGGGCGATTCGCCACCTTTGATATTTTCTTTTAAAATAAATTCCATAGCCTACAATTACCTCGTAATAGTTATATTATCAAGCGCTCTTGGGGTATCGGGATTATTACCTTTTAAACAACTGATTTTACAAGCAAACATTTGTGCAAAAAGGGCAAATGCAAATATAGCAAATTCCTCTTTAAGTCCAAAATTCAAAAAAGCATCTTTACACTTTCTAAATTTGCCGATCAAAATACTATCGTTCGTAACTAACAAAACGGGAACTTTCAACGAAAGCATTTTCTCTATACATTTTATTTGTTCGGCACGCAACATACTTTGAACGTCTTCTTCCCCGTCATTTTTCGCGCAATAAATAATTACGGGCGAAGTTTCGTTTGCCATTGCAAGTGGACCGTGGTAAAACTCACTACTTGCATAACCACTCATATGTATATAACACGTTTCCTGTAATAAAAGCGACGTTTCAAGCGCAACGGCATAAGTTAAACCACGCGATAATACAAATCCGTGATTAATATCCTTAAACCCGTCCAAATATTTAGTTGTCAAAGCGTCGATTTCAGGAATAATATGATTGATTTCCGCTTTCAAGTGCTTCAAATAGAACAAATTATCTTTATTTTTTGAAAGTTCCGACGCCAGCCATAACAAAATAAACAATTCCGAACTAAAAGTTTTAGTTGCAACGGAACTTTTCTTTTCGCCTGCCATTAGGCATAAATGATATTTGGATTCTTTTGCGATAGGACTGTCAGGGTTATTTGTAAGAGCAACAGTAATAGCGCCTTGCTCGTTACCTTTTTTGATAACTTCCAAAACGTCTTCGGCAAGACCACTTTGACTACACCCTATAACTATACTGTTTGCATAGTTTATTTTGCCCTTATATATAGTAACGATACTCGGTGCTGAAAGACCAACCGTATAATTTGACATAAGTTCCAAAAGATACTTAAAATAAATTACGGCGTGATTACTTGCACCCCTTGCAGCAGCGACGAAGTTAGTTATTTTACTTTTCCTAATTTCGGAAACAAGTTCTTTCATAACCGATTCGTTTGCGATCAAAGCGCGTTCAAAAATCTTTGGTGTTTCTTTAATTTCTTTCCAAGTGTATGTTTCTTGATAATTCATAACAGTCCCCTTTATCTAATTTTAACACCACAATTTCCTCTTGTCAATAACTAGTTAATTTTTAAACAAAAAAGAACCAACAAAAAAGAAGAGTTAAAAGGCGTTCCCTTTAAGGAATTTTTTGAAACATTGAAAATTTATAGGGAATTGCACTTTCAAGCGGAGAAAAAATCAGATTCCGTTAC